>NZ_JABUEX010000013.1:0-64983 GCF_013314835.1 Syntrophothermus sp. | reverse complement strand
AGGTCCAGTTCTTCGCCATGTAAACCTTGTCAAGTGTGCAGCAAATTACTAATTTCACAATAGTTGTATATACGCAACCGCGTGTGCTAGCATATAGTTAACGGGTTAATTAATTGGGTCGCAAAGATAACGGGAAACAACGCGGCTCATTTTGTTAGGATAGAGAGAATAAAGAGACAAAGAATCAGGAGTCACAGCAACCGAGGCGAGGGGGGAATTTAAAAATGTTGCGCACCTTGGTGGGCGAAAGGGGTGGAGGCTCGTGGAAGGGTGGCCATCAGATTTTGTCCAGATCGTGGCTGCATTGGTGCAAAACCCTTATATGGGGATCGTTATCGTCGACAAGAACGGGTATGTTACAGTCGCCAATGACACTTATATCCATATCGTTGGAAAAACCCGTGATGAAGTTATCGGCAAGTACATCATGGACGTTACGTCTAACTCTCAACTCCCAAAGATACTGGAAACCGGCGAAGTTCACATCGCCGATTACTGGCCCTGTAACGGTCACGACCTCATCGTTACCAGGTTCCCCATATATAACAAGGAAGGCGACCTCATAGGAGCTGTAGGCAAGAGCCTGTTTTTGGACCTTGGGGATGCCAAGGCCTTGGCCAAAAAAGTAGCTGACCTGGAAGAAGAACTGGCTTTTTATCGGGATGCTATAAAAAGTGTATTCAGCCCCAAGTACTGCTTTGATGTGATTGTAGGCAAGAGCAGCAAAATGGCGCGGCTCAAATCTATGGCCGAACAGGTCGCCCAAACCGGCTCTACGGTTCTCATTACCGGGGAAAGTGGGACCGGTAAAGAACTGTTTGCCCACTCCATTCATCGTTCCAGCCCTAGAGCTCACTATCCTTTCGTGCGGGTAAACTGCGCGGCCTTACCGGAGCAGTTGCTGGAATCCGAACTTTTTGGTTATGAAGAAGGAGCATTCACCGGAGCCCGCAAAGGTGGAAAACCAGGTAAGTTCGAGCTGGCCAATAAAGGAACTATTTTTCTCGATGAGATCGGGGACATGCCTCTGCCTATGCAGGCTAAACTCCTCACCGTCTTGCAGGAGCGCGAGTTTGAAAGGGTGGGAGGCACTAAGCCTGTTCGCGTGGACGTCCGCATAATCGCTGCCACCAACTGCAATTTAGAAAACTTAGTTGAGCAGGGCAAGTTTCGTGCTGACCTGTATTACCGGTTGAACGTCGTAGTGCTCGATATCCCTCCACTGCGCGAACGTCTCGAAGATATCCCGCTCTTAGTTCAGGCTATTCTGCCTCGTCTCAACCAGCGTCTTAACACCAATGTGACGAACGTATCTTCAGAAGCAATCCAATTGCTTAGAAAGTACCACTGGCCGGGTAACGTCCGCGAACTAGAAAACCTCTTGGAACGCGCTATTAACTTGGCCGACCTTAATAATGAAAAGCAGTTGACTGCAAAGCACTTCCCGTCTTTGCAGAAGCAGAACATAGAGAATATCCTTATCGATAAGAAGGGCGAAACTTTGGCCGATGCGGTTGAACAGCTGGAAAAAGAGATGATAAGACAGGTGCTTAAACAAACTAATTATAATAAGGCCCAGACCGCAAAGCTTTTGGGCCTGCATGGTTCAGTACTGTATCGCAAATTGAAAAAGTACAATCTCGGATAAACACTAGCAAAAAAGGATGATCGGATCCATCATTTCCGTTAATCTCACCGAATCGTAGGCCTCGACACCTCTCCCATTTTGAGAGAGTCTCTCAAATTGAGATAAGATTTTCGGACTTAAGGCAAGCTTGACAAATAGAACAGCATAAGCTCGGAACCCCCGAGCTTATGCTGTTTTTTTCTCCTCTCGCTGCTGCACTGGGTATGTTGGCACGGTTATTGCTCCACGGTTTTGACAGGAACGGTTACAACCCATATAGGGAAGGAGGGGAAAGGGGCGAAATCGATAAAGTTGCCGCTTCGTTTTACAAAAACCTGAACAGCCTAAGGGAGGTATTGGGATGGAATTCAAAGCTATAGGAGTATTGGGAGCAGGCACCATGGGAGCAGGTATTGCTCAGGTCTGTGCAGAAGCCGGGTTTAAAGTGGTACTCGTGGACATAGCCCCCGAGTTTGTGGACAAGGCAGTAAAGGGCATGAACAAGAACTGGAGCAAGGCTGTGGAAAAGGGCAAGATGGCAGCCGATCAAGCCGAAAAGCTTAACGCCTTGGTCACAACCAGTACCGATAACGCCGCTTTCAAGGATTGCGACATAGTAATAGAAGCAATTGTCGAAAACATCGATATCAAGAAAAAGGTATTTAAGCAACTCGGAGAAATATGCGGTCCGGACGCTATACTGGCGAGCAACACCTCAGCCCTGAGTATAACCGAGATTGCGGCAGCCACCAACCGCCCAAACAAGGTGGTAGGGATGCACTTCTTCAACCCGGTACCGGTTATGAAGTTAATAGAGGTTATCCCCGGAGCCGAAACCACGGATGATGTCGTGGAAGCGGTCATGGATCTATCTCGCAAGATTGGTAAAGAGCCGGTAAGAGCTAAAGAATCCCCTGGATTCATAGTCAACCGCATCCTGGTTCCGTACATCAATGAAGCAGCCATAGTCTATCAAGAAGGCATAGCTTCCGCTGAAGAAATCGATAAGGCCATGAAACTCGGTGCGAATATGCCGATGGGCCCGCTGGCTTTGTGCGACCTGGTAGGCATAGATGTAGTACTAGCTATTTGCGAGTATTACTGGAGAGAGTTCGGTGATTCCAAGTATCGCCCGTCTTTGGCCTTCCGTCAAAAAGTCAGAGCAGGACACCTGGGCATGAAGACCGGCAAGGGGTTCTATGATTACACCAAGAAGTAGGGGGTGAAACCGTGGAGTTTGAAACCCTACTCTATGAGAAAGATGGCAATATAGGCATTATAACCTTGAATCGGCCCAAGTTCTTCAATGCTTTGAACGACGTATTGATGAGAGAATTGGGCCAGCTGATCGACCAGATTGCCGCTGACGACGAAGTAAAAGCGGTGATTATTACGGGCGGGAGTAAGGCTTTCGCAGCCGGGGGAGATATAGCCTACATGCTGGACGCGGATTCCCTAAAAGCAGAAGCTTTTATAGCCCTCTGCCATCAAACCATCGACAAGATAGCTAATCTGCCCAAACCGGTAATAGCAGCTATCGCTGGCCTTGCCCTGGGCGGCGGCTGCGAACTGGCTATGGGGTGTGACATCAGAATTGCGGCTGAAGGCACGACAATAGGGCAGCCGGAAATTAACCTTGGCATCATGCCGGGTGCAGGTGGGACCCAGCGTCTAGCCAGGCTTGTAGGCGAAGGATGGGCGAAGCAACTGATATTCACTGGAGATCCGATTGATGCCCAGACCGCCTTAAGTATAGGGTTGGTAACTAAAGTGGTCCCCCTCGAGAGCCTTATGGACGAGGCCAAAAAACTAGCCAAAAAACTGGCCGGCAAGGCTCCCATCGCCATGAGAATGGCCAAGATTTGTATCAACTATGGAGGTAGTGTAGACCTTCCATCCGGCCTGCTTTTTGAGCAAAAGACCTGGTCGTTCCTGTTCAGCACCGCTGACCAAAAGGAAGGTATGAAAGCTTTCCTGGAAAAGAGAAAACCGGTATTTCAAGGCAAGTAACCCGAGAATGAGCCAGTTTAGGAGGGAATGGAGATGGATTTTAGATTTACCGAAGAACAAGAAATGATGCGGAGAATGGCTCGTGATTTCGCGGACAACGAAATCGTCCCCTATGCTCAAGAATGGGATGCCAAAGACGAGTTTCCCTGGGACTGTGTTAAGAAGATGCAAGAAGTAGGCTTGATGAACATCGGTGTGCCTGCCGAGTATGGCGGACCTGGCCTCGACCACGTTGCACAGAACCTGGTGGTGGAGGAAATAGCACGTGGAGACGCAGGTATTTGCACTACTATGGCCGCCAGCACCCTTTTGGCCGCTGACCCGGTATTGATCGCTGCTACCGATGAACAAAAGAAATGGTGGTACGGGCGTGAGCTCGAAGGGGTCATCGGAGCATTCTGCCTGACCGAGCCGGGTGCCGGTTCTGACGTAGCCGGACTATCCACTCGCTGCCAGAAGGTTGGAGACGAGTACATCCTGAACGGTACCAAGCAGTTCATCAGTAATGGTGGGGTAGCCGGGCAGTATACGGTCTTCGCAACCCTGGACAAGAAGCTCGGGCACAAAGGTATATGTGCTTTTATGGTTGACCGCGATACCCCTGGAATCTCGGTGGGCAAGAAAGAAGACAAGCTCGGCATTCGCAGTTCCAATACGACACAGGTGATATTTGAGGATGTGAAAGTACCGGCCAGGAACATGCTGGGCAAGGAAGGCGATGGTTTTAAAATCGCGATGAAGACCCTCGATATATCCAGGGCCTGCGTAGCGGCTATGGCCTTGGGAGTTGCACAGGCCGCCTATGAAGCGTCGGTTAAGTATGCCATGGAAAGGCAGCAGTTCGGCAAGCCCATTATCAGTTTCCAAGCCATCCAGTTTATGTTGGCGGATATGGCCCAGTTTATTGAAGCTGGACGTCTCTTGTACCTGTCAGCTTCCTGTAAACAGGATCAAGGATTGCCCTATACTGACGCCGCTTCGCTAGCCAAGTGCTTCTGCGGCGACGTTGCAATGAAAGTAGCTACCGATGCTGTGCAGATATACGGTGGTTACGGATACACCAAAGAATATCCGGTAGAAAAGTATTTCCGCGATGCCAAGATAATGCAGATCTTTGAAGGAACTGCTCAAGTACAGCGCATAGTCATCGCCAACGACATCATCAGACGGTTTTCCAAATAGTACATCCCAGAGGAGATTGTGATTTCCGATGTAAGGAGGGGTTGATGAGCCATGTTAAGTTACAAAGAAGAATACAAAAAGAAACTGGTAACCGTCGAGGAGGCCATGTCGGTAATCAAGTCTGGTGATCTCGTACACTACGGCGAGTTCGTCATGAACTCCCGTTACCTGGACGAATCCCTGGCAAAGCGGGTCCCCGAGCTAGAGAACATTATCATAAGGACGGTGACCTGTCCTTTCCCGCCCAAGGCAGTCCTGGCAGATCCCGAAAGAAAACATGTAATTTATGACGATTTACATTTCAGCGGGGCCAGCCGCAAGCTGCATGACCAGGGTCTGTGCAATTATTTGCCTCTGACCTATCACGAGGTACCCACTTTCTATGAACGAGGGTACATCAAGCCAGATGTATCCCTCATCATGGTCACACCCATGGACGAACACGGTTTCTTCAACTTGGGTACTTCTAACTCTATCACTCACGCCGCAGTCGACGCCGCCAAGGTCGTTATTGCCGAAGTCAATACTTCTGTCCCCAAGTGCCTGGGTGGAAACCGCGAGTGCTTGCATATCTCCGAAATCGACTATATTGTAGAAGGCCCCAATTATCCAATGATTGAGGTACCCCCTGCTCCGGTAAGTGAAGTAGACAAGAAAGTGGCTGAAATCATAATGCAAGAAATACATGACGGATCTTGCCTCCAGCTCGGAATCGGCGGCATGCCCAACGCGATCGGAGCCATGATTGCCCAGTCCGACCTTAAAGACCTGGGCGTCCATACCGAGATGCTGGTGGACTCCTTTGTCGACATGTACGAAGCCGGGCGTATTACCGGGCGGCGCAAACAGATCGACAAAGGTAAAATGGTCTATACGTTTGCTATGGGAACCAACAAGCTCTACGAGTTCATGAACAACAACCCGGTTTGTGCTAGTTATCCGGTAAACTACACGAATAACCCCTTCGTCATCGGTCAAAATGATAACATGGTCTGCATCAACAACGCCGTACAAGTGGATCTGTACGGACAAGTAGCATCTGAATCGTCTGGTCCTCGACACATTTCCGGAACCGGCGGCCAGCTCGACTTCATCTTCGGTTCGTACAAATCCAAAGGCGGTAAAGGCTTCATTTGCCTCAGCTCGACCTACAAAGATGATCAGGGTAACATCAAATCGCGCATCGTGCCAACTTTAGAACCGGGTACCATCGTTACCGTACCCAGGACCATAAACTTCTACGTGGTAACCGAATACGGTATTGCCAACATGAAAGGTAAATCCACCTGGGAACGGGCCGAAGCCCTGATTGAAATAGCTCACCCGGACTTTCGCGATGAGCTCATCAAAGAAGCAGAGGGTCTCAGGATATGGGTGAGGAGTAATAAGATTTAGCTGATGTTTCGCACTTATTTACGAGCCGGTTTCCAGAGAAGTTTTTACTTCTCTGCTCAGTTACCTCCCCGTATTATAGTCGTCGGGCAGTGAGCCGCGCCGCTGTCCGACCCTATCCCTTTTTTTAAACATCTGGCCGGAAACGAGCACGTTCCGGTTGATCCTTAGTACTAAATTCTTATCTTGTGAGGAGGTAGGTTTGAATGATTAACGAAGTCGTAATGGTCAGTGCATGCCGCACGGCCATAGGAGATTTTATGGGAAGCCTGAAAGATTTGAAAGCCAATGACCTGTCAGCAATAACCGCGACCGAAGCACTGAAAAGAGCCGGAATCCAGCCGGAAATGGTTGATAGCCTTGTTTTAGGCATGTGCCTCCACCACGGTAACGATTCCGGGCCAGCGCGCCAGGTAGCTATGGCGATTGGCATGAGACATAGCAGCTGGGCCTGCATGGTCAATCAGAATTGCGCCTCCGCCATGCGCGCCCTTGAAATCGCAGCCAACGAGCTCATGCTGGGCAAGAGCGAGATAAGCCTGGTTGTGGGAACGGAAAGCATGACCAACGTGCCGTACATTCTGCGTAAAGCCAGATTCGGCTATCGCTTGTTTGACGGTGACAAGGCCGAGGACGCTATGATCTGCGATGGCCTGTTTGACAAAATGGTACCCGGACACATGGCGATCACGGCCGAAAATGTTGCCGAAAAGTACGGAATAACTAGGGAAGAATGCGATGAGCTAGCGCTGTTGAGCCATACCCGTGCCCTTAAGGCCAACGCCGAGGGTATCTTCGCCCGGGAGATTGTGCCGGTGGAGATCAAGACCAAGAAAGGAGTCAAAGTAGTTGACAAAGACGAACATCCTATGGATACAAGTCTGGAAAAATTAGCCCAGCTACCTCCGGTCTTCAAGAAAGGCGGCGTAGTCACAGCCGGTAATGCCTCCGGTATCAACGACGGTTCTGCGGCGGCGGTCCTCATGACCAAGAAGAAGGCCGAAGAACTCGGCATCAAACCCTTAATGAAGCTTCTATATGTATGCAGTGAAGGAGTTGACCCCAAGTTTATGGGCTTAGGACCGGCAGTAGCTATTCCTAAGGTTCTGAATAAAGCGGGGTTGAAGTTCGAGGATGTGGAATACTGGGAAATCAACGAAGCTTTTGCCGCTCAATGGCTGGGAGTCGGCCGGATGCTTAAGGAGGACTTCGGAATCGAGCTCGACCTCGACAAGGTCAACCATAACGGCTCCGGCATCGGTCTCGGCCATCCCGTGGGCTGTACCGGCCTTCGTATTCAAGTATCCATGTACTACGAAATGGAAAGGCTCGGTTTGACCATCGGCGGAGCTTCACTCTGCGTGGGTGGTGGACCGGCAATGGCTGCCCTCTGGACCCGGGACATATAACCTAAGGGTGCGCTGCATTCAAATAAATACACCCTCCTTACGGGCAACGGCGTTTCTACAAATCAGTCGTTGCCCCTTTTTTTATCTCGATTCCTCATTCCGGAATGTCGAACATTGACGAATATTTGTGGAAGATGCAGGCAGGTTTTCTTCCTCTGATTGTAGAACACGTAGGTAGCAGTTTGATTTTATTGCCAGTTCGTCAGGGCGGCCTTCACCTCGTGGTTACTACTGTCTTTGAGTTAACGGAACTGTTGTGCTCCGGCTGCCGAGGACCGCGTAATAAGTAGATTTTCACTACTGTGCTCACGGTGGAGGTGAACTGCTTTTGCAGCCGAGAGATGACACAATCCAAACCATACTTGACACCATTGAAGACGGCTTTTTTGAGGTGGACCTCGCAGGGAACATGCTGGTCTGTAACCGGGCATTGGCCCGGATAATCGGCTATCCCGTCCCAGAACTCTTGGGTAAGAATTACACCGAATATATGAAAGCTGAGACTGCTCAATTGGTTTACAAGGTTTTTAGCGGCGTCTTTCTCACCCGTGAGCCGGTAAGAGGCTTCGAATGGGAGCTCTTGCGCCCAGACGGTTCCACGCTTTGGGTAGAAACCTCAGTCAGCCCGGTTATCAATGGCGACGGTAGAATAGCAGGATTTCGCGGGGTTCTGCGGGATATCTCGGCTCGCAAGAAGGCCGAACAGCTTTTGGACCACCAGTTGCAGTTTGAAAAGCTTCTAGCTCATATCAGTCAGGTTCTGTTTTTATCCAATGAAGCCAACCTCGACTCCTGCATAGAACTAGCTCTGGCCAAATTAGGTGAATTCGTGGGTGCAGACCGCAGCTACCTGTTTCTTTTTTCTGCTGACATGAGGACCACCAGCAATACCCACGAGTGGTGTGCTCCCGGAATTTCACCACAGAAACACAACCTGCAAAAGCTGCCAGCCGAAGTCTTTTCCTGGTGGATGAAACAACTTTACACCGAACCTTACCTGTACATCCCGAGTGTGTCCGAACTCCCCCCCGAAGCCGAGGCCGAGAGACAAATCCTAGAGATGCAGGACATACAATCCCTCATAGTCGTGTCTGTACCGGGTCACGGGGGTAATTTGCTGGGCTTTCTGGGCTTCGACGCGGTCAGAGAAAAAAGAGAGTGGCACGAGGACAGCATCCGGTTGTTATCTATGGCTGCTCAATGCATTGCCCACGCTATCCAGCGTTGCCGGTCGGACCGAATTATACACGAATCCGCCCGGTTGCTACAGGATATCGTAAACTTTTTCCCCGATCCCTTCTTTGCCATCGACGCCGAAGGGAAGGTTACAGTCTGGAACCAGGCTATGGAACAACTTAGTGGGGTCAAGGCTGGTGAAATCATCGGTAAAGGTGACTACGAATACGCCTTGCCTTTTTACGGCTGCCGCCGGCCATTGCTGGCCGATCTCGCCTTGTCTTATGATAGTGAAACGGTAGAACTGTACGACAAGCTACTACATATCGAAGACCAAACCTTGACTGTTGAAACCAAGGTCCCGATGCTAGATGGAAAAACGCTCTGGGCTAAAGCCAAGCCCATCTATGACCGAAAGGGCAAAATCAAGGGGGCAGTCCAGTCCCTCCGGGATATAACCTATAGGGTTCAGATGGAAGAACACCTGAAAAACACCTTGTCCGAACTTGAAGCCGTGATGCAGGCCTTACCCGATCTCTACGTCAGGCTAAAAGCCGATGGCACCGTACTCGACATCAGGGCCGGTTACAACGCTGCTCTGGATCTAGACTACGCGCGAGCGGTTGGAAAGAACCTGCCGGAGGTTTTTGTCCCCAGCATAAATCGGGCCTTGGAACAAACCCTCTCCGAAGTCATCCAAACCCGGAAGGCTGTTGTTACCCAGTTCAGCTGTTCTAATTCGGACGAGCGTTATTTTCAGGCCCACGTAGTCCCGCTTTTCGGGGATCAGGCTGTAGCCGTCATAAGGGACGTGACCGAACACCACAAGTATACAAAGTACCTGCAGGAGATAAGCCTGTACGATAACCTAACTAAGGTGCACAACCGCCACGCTTTTCAACAAGAACTAGAGAGGATACAGACCCTATCGGAGACCTTTCCCATGGGGATCATGGTTTGCGACGTTGATGGCCTCAAGCTGGTCAATGACGTCTTGGGCCATCTGGCGGGCGACCGCCTGCTCGAAGTCTTTGCCCAGCTCTTGAAAAGTTGTTTTGAAAATAAAGCCAAGATATTCCGCACCGGAGGAGACGAGTTCGTGGCTATCTTTCCCCTGCACGACCACCAAGACATGGAAACCAGATATGCCGAACTCTATCAAGCCGTTGATTTGTACAACTCGACTAATCCGGACTTGCCCCTAAGTATATCAGCAGGGGTTGGGCTGTGCCAAGAGCCGGGTCCTGCAGTCCAAGATGCTCTGGAACGAGCGGACAATAACATGTATCAAGCTAAACTGCGCCAGTATAAGGGTAGCCACCTGTACCTGAAACAAACTTTAATGCACGCTTTAGCCGAACGTGACTTTTTGGCCCAAGGACACGGAGACCGACTGCAAAAGACTCTTCTTCTTTTGGCCAGAGCGGTGGGCATGCCTTCTAGCCGCCTGGATGACTTCCGTCTCATGGCGTATTTCCACGACATCGGCAAAATCAGGGTTCCTCAACACATCCTGATGAAACCGGGCCCCCTAACTCCTGAAGAAAAGAGAGAAGTAGCAAAACACTGCACCGTCGGCCATCGTATCGCCTTGTCCGCTCCGGAGTTGGTTCCTATAGCCGAGTGGATACTCCACCACCATGAACGCTGGGACGGCTCGGGGTATCCGCTGGGCTTGAAAGAAACCGCCATACCGCTGGAGTCGCGGATATTTGCTATTGCCGATGCTTATGATGCCATAACCAACGATCGTCCCTATCGGAAAGCCCGCTCCTCCGCCGAGGCTGTGGCAGAACTCAGGGCCTATGCCGGAACCCAATTTGATCCTGAACTGGTTAATCTGTTCATATCCGCAGTTCTGCCGGCTATTGAATCCTCGTTTTCATAATAGAGACATAGCGGATCTGTGCTCGCATGCCGTAAAACTATAATTATAGATGGAGGTGAAGTGAGTGGATCGCGAGCAAGCGATAGGCCGCATCGTAGACCTCATGTCTAAATCTAAAAATACGGTAGTCGTGACCGGTGCCGGCATCAGCACCGAGGCAGGTATACCGGATTTTCGCGGGGAAAAAGGCATATACCGGACTCTAGGCGAACAGCGGGTAATGAACATCATAAACATCGATGCTTTCAAGCGCAATCCCGAAGCCTTTTACGAGTTCTACCGTAAACACTTTATGTTCCCGCCCGTAGAGCCCAGTAAAGCCCATTTTATGCTGGCCGAACTGGAAAAACGCGGCTTCGTTAAAGGTATCGTCACCCAGAACATCGATAACCTGCATCAAAGGGCCGGCAGCCGGAACGTGATACCCATCCACGGTAACGGTGACCGTTTCATTTGTACTCGCCGCGGCTGCGGCCATGTTCATCCGGCGAGTTATATCGAGGCTTACCCTGAACTAGTTCCGCTTTGCGAAAAATGCGGGGGCATACTGAAGCCGGATGTAGTGCTGTTCGGCGAGCACATCCATCACTATTTCGACGCCCGCGACCTCATTTTGAGAGCCAAATTACTTGTCGTCATAGGTTCCTCGTTAACTGTGTATCCGTTGGCCGGTTTTGTTAAGGAGTTTTCCACCTTCTATCAAGACTTGGTCATAATCAACAAAGGCCGTACCGAACTAGACCACGCGGCCTTGGTAAAGGTCGATACCGACAACACCGGGGCGGTTTTAGAAGAAATCAACCGCAGGCTGTGACCAAAGCCAGAGCCACAGATGTACGCAGATGAGCCAAGATTTGCACTGATGTTTATTGGACGCTGATTCACGCAGACCCTTATGACTCTTGAAAGAGTCACCACTAGAGAATGAAAATACGACTGTGGAGGAGTGTTAGCCGGGCGAAGCGACGTATGACGAGCCGTTGCAACACACGGCGAAACTGAGGGCTGCGGAGCGGAGCGAGAAACAGGAGGTTTCGAGCAGCGAGGGACTGAGTTCTGGCACTCAGGATGAGTCTAGCTCGGGAGTCCTTTATGCAAGCAGCGATTTTCTCGAGCATTGCATTCCCTGAGTGCCGGACGAATCCCGAGCGGTCCGCTTCGCACCGAGGTGAGCCGATGTGTTGCAGGCGAGGAGTCTTGGAGCGAGCTGGCTAACACTCCGTCGGCAAAATGTTTTTCGAGGCATGTCACCCTGCTGAGTATTGTTGAAGCCGGTAGAAGGTAAATAGCCAACTCACGGCGAAGGATAAAATGTACAAGATTAAAGGAGGGAGTTGCCCGGTGAAAGTCAAGTACTACATGAGCACCGATGTTAAGACCATAAGTCCCGATGCTTCTGTCATCGACGCCTTCGTTCTAATGAACCGGAACAACATTCGCCGGCTTCCAATCGTGGAAAACGGTAAACTGGTAGGAATAGTGACCCTGAGCGACTTAGAGAATGTCCCCATTAACAAGCCTACCACTCTCAACTTCTTCGGGACCAGTTACCTGTTGGAAAAAACTTTGCTGCGGGATATCATGCCCGAGAATCGAGAAGTCATAACGGTTGGCCCGGACGATTACCTGGAGACCGCCGCGGCTTTGATGAGGGAACACGTGATCGGTGCCTTGCCCGTACTGGAAAATGACAAGATAGTGGGCATTATTACTGAGACCGACATTTTCGATGCTTTTACCCGTATCATGGGGTTCGGAAACAAGGACACCACCCGTATCGATATGAAACTGGTCGACCGCCCCGGAGAGCTGGCCCGCATCGCCAACATCATCAGCGATCTAGGTGGCAACATCGCAAACATTGTACGGATCGACTTGCCGGGTGATGATAAAGTACACCTGGTCTTGCGTATAACCTGCTCTGACCCGTCTGCAGTTGTTTCCAGGCTCAAAGAGTCCGGGTTCGAAGTAGAAAACGTAAACGGCAAGGAGTAGCATTATTTTTGACGCTGATTAACGCAGACCCTTTTAAAGCTTCCATTTCCAGACTTTTTATAAATCACAAGTGTTCTTTATGGCACGTTTCTGCTGGCTAAAACATGTTCACCCAAAACTTATTGCGTAAATCTGTCTCTGACCTTTCATACGTATCTTATGACCTCGTCTTGGGTTACTACGCCCAAAATCAACGGGCGTTTTGGCGGCGGCTGCTGGTCCAGCCGGTAAGCCTGGGCCAGCATTGCCCGCGCGGTTTCCAGCCGGTAAGGGTCGTTAGCGTGAATTATAGCCAGAGCCTGCCCGGAGCGCACACTGTCTCCTTTCTTACGTCGCAGAACAACGCCCACTGAATGGTCTATACGTTCTCCGGCCCGTTCTCTCCCGGCTCCTAGCCTCATAGTTGCCAAGCCCACCTGCTCAGCATCTATGTCAGTTACATATCCGTCTGAAGGCGACGGCACACTTACCTGCAGGCTAGCCCGAAAATAATCTTGAGGCCGATCCAAGCACCTCGCGTCTCCTCCCTGAGCGATAACCATTTCCCGGAATTTCTCAAACCCGGCCCCGCTGGTCAGGTTTTTCTGCACCAGTTCCCGAGCCGATGCGAAGTCCGGAACCCTTCCCCCTACCAGTAGCATGTAAGAGGCCAAGGTAACTGAAAGTTCGGTAAGATCCGGGGCTCCCTCTCCTTTCAAGGTCTTAACTACTTCCTCTATCTCCAGGGCATTCCCTACCGCGCACCCGAGAGGCTGGTCCATGTCGCTCAGAACCGCCACGACTTCACGACCGGCCTTAAATCCTATATCCACCATGAGCCGGGCCAGCTGAAACGCCTGGTCCAAGTCTTTCATGAATGCCCCTTTCCCCACCTTTACATCCAGCACTATACCGCGAGCTCCTGCTGCCAGCTTCTTGCTCATAACGCTGGAAGCTATGAGCGGTATGCTGTCAACGGTGGCGGTTACATCCCTTATGGCGTAAAGCTTTTTATCTGCAGGCACCAGATTGCCAGACTGAGAAATTACCGCAGCCTTTACCCTGTTTACCTGCTGAACGAATTCAGCCACGTCTATTTCAACTTTGAATCCAGGTATGGATTCCAGCTTATCGATGGTTCCCCCGGTGTGCCCCAAGCCCCGGCCGGACATCTTGGGCACCGGGACTCCGGCAGCTGCGGTCAAAGGCACTGCCACCAAAGTAGTTTTGTCCCCTACCCCGCCGGTGCTGTGTTTATCTACAGGTATCCCTTGCACTTTACTCAGGTCAACTGTATCTCCGGAGTGAGCCATGGCCAGCGTAAGGTCAGTGGTTTCGCGCTCGTTCATCCCTTGGAAGTACACCGCCATAGCCCAGGCCGCTATCTGGTAATCAGGGACATTGCCGTTGGCTATACCCTTGACCAGGAACTCTATCTCTTCTTTCGAAAGCTCGCCTCCATCCCGCTTTTTCTTGATGATGTCGTATGCGTTCACAGCCGCTCACCTCCTTATCAAAGGCGCAAAACTCAGTCCTGGTAACCCTTCTGCCTTTACCCCTAAAAGCTCAGCAACGGTTACACCTAAGTCCGCGAAAGTTTCCCTGGTCCCTATATCCACACCAGCACGTATCCCGCCCCCGTAAACAAGAACCGGAACGTACTCCCGCGAATGGTCGGTGCTGGCAGTGGTGGGGTCACAGCCATGGTCGGCCGTGATGACCAGGATGTCTTCGGTTTTCATGCTATCCATCAACCGAGGCAAAAACTCATCGAACTCCTCTAAAGCACGGGCATAACCTTCGACGTCGTTCCGGTGTCCATACTTCATGTCAAAATCAACCAGGTTAGCAAAAGCCAGCCCTTTGAAATCCTCTTTCACCAACTCCAGAATGACTGCCATCCCCTCGCGGTTGTCGGCTGTAGGGCGGCTTGCAGTTATACCTTGCCCGACGAAAATATCGTTGATCTTGCCCACGGCGATGACATCCAGCCCGGTACCCGCCAGGTAATCCAGCGCCGTCGGTCCCGGCGGTTTCAGAGAAAAGTCATGCCTTCGTTCGGTGCGGACGAAATGCCCTGGTTGTCCCACAAAAGGTCGAGCAATAACCCTCCCCACTGCATGCTCTCCTACCAAAATCTCCCTCGCGATACGGCACATCTCGTACAGTTGTTCAACCGGGATTACCTCTTCGTGGGCTGCTATCTGAAACACGCTGTCGGCAGAAGTGTACACGATGGGAAAACCGGTCGCCATGTGTTCTTGGCCCAGTTCTTCAATTACCACCGTGCCTGAAGCCGGTTTGTTGCCAAGTACCTGCCGCCCTATGCGTTGCTCGAAAGCTTCTATTACTTCAGGCGGAAAGCCATGAGGATACGTAGGAAAAGGCCTCGTGAGTATTATTCCCATGAGTTCCCAATGACCCGTGGTAGTGTCTTTCCCGCAGGATTTCTCGGCCATCCTTCCATAAGCCCCTTCCGGCGTAGTGCTGCGGTCGTATCCCGGCAGGTCTACCAACCGGCTCAATCCGAGCCTTGCCAGATTCGGTACCTTTAAACAACCCCTGACAGCAGCGATATTCCCCAGGGTGTTGCTTCCTTCATCCCCGTATTCCGCCGCGTCAGGCAAAGCACCTATACCAGCACTGTCCAAGACAACAAGAAATATCCTGCGGGCCATGAACACTTCTCCTTTCCTAACGAACACTCCTAAGTAACCGGCTAAACCTTATTGGTAAAAATAATCACACCGTCTTGTAACACCAACTATATCACAGACTTCTTTTTGCCAACATCCCATTTCCGAGCCCCGATCTCCTACCTCTAACTTCTAACATCTAACCTCCATTCTAACCTCCTACCTCTGGCTCCTACTTCCCTTTTACCTTCAGTCTCTGGCCTCCATTTGGGCCTCTAACCCCCAACTTCCAACTTCCATTCCAACCTCCTACTTCCGGCCTCCAACTTCCATTCCAACCTCCCACCTCAATTCCAACCTCCAACCACCCACTTCTAACTCCCATATGACCTCTCAACTTCAATTCTAACTTCCTGCTTCCGGCCTCTAACTTCTATTCCGGCCTCCAACCTCCACTTAGCCTCCAGCCTCTAACTTCTAAGTTCCAACTTCCATTCCAACCTCCTACCTCGGGCCTCCAACCTCCATTTATGCCCGCGGGTGGCTCTTCTCGTATACTTCCCTCAACCGGCTCTTGGTCAAATGGGTATAGATCTGGGTTGTACTGATATCTGCATGTCCTAACATTTCCTGAACAGCTCTCAGGTCTGCTCCATTTTCCAAGAGATGGGTAGCGAAAGAATGGCGGAGCGTGTGAGGATGAATCTCTTTTTCTATCCCCGCCTGTCGCGCGTAACCGTTCAGTATCTTCCAGAACCCTTGCCGGCTAAGTTTTTTCCCCTTGGCGTTGACGAAGAGCGTCCTTTCTAAAGAACTCTTGACCAGGTGATTCCGGGACCTGGATATGTACCTCTCCACCCAAAAGACCGAAGTCTTGTTTACAGGAACGATACGTTCCTTTCGACCTTTACCTAAACAGCGTACGAAGCCGGCAACCAGGTTAATATCCTCTAATTGCAAGGCCAGCAGTTCCGACACCCTGAGCCCTGTGGCATACATGAGCTCCAGCATGGCCCTGTCTCTTATACCGCGAACGGTCACCGGATTAGGCTGCTCCAGAAGCTTTTCCACCTCAGAGACAGAAAGAACCCTGGGCAGGCGGCGAACCACTTGCGGGCTCTCGATGTTATCGGTGGGGTTGGTCAAAATGTACCTCTCCTTCTGCATAAAACGAAAAAAAGATTTCAGAGCCGATAAGGTTCGGGCCAGGCTAGAGTAAGCCCTACCGCCCTTGAGCAGCCATCCGAGAAAATCTACCACGTCGTGCCGCTTAACCTGACCAATATCGGAAATACCGCGCTCCTTTTCGCAGTAAACCAAGAACTTGTTGATATCGCGTCGATAGGCTTGCAGAGTATTTTCCGACAAGCCCCGCTCAAAATTAAGGTATCCTATGAACAGCCCTAAGTATTCCTCCATGGTTCACCTCTCCGGGCATCAGCTATATTACTAGACTAATTACACGGAAGGTGACCAGTTTCCTGCCCTTTCATTCCTTTTCTTGATAATAAAAGTCTTGTAACTTGACCACAAACTGGTCCACCACCTCGGTAAACTTCGTTTTGGAGTTGTTTTCCACTCGCATCGGGTTTCCGGTCGGTGTCTCGTCTTTGGTCCAACCAAAGAACACAGGCCTGTGGTCACCCAAAAAAGCCATGATTTGAGGAACAAGAACAGCAAATGCCAGAATAACTACCAATATCTTGGCCAGGTTAACCATCTTTCTTCTCCAACCTTTGATAACAATTACCAATCGCTTCGACCTCCCTTTCGGCTATTTCACCACCAGACTTAGCAACCACGGGGAGAGAAAAGCCTCAATGAATGCGCCCAGCAAGAGAATGAGCAAGAACAGAAGCATTGCTCCGGTATAAGTCACTAACCCCTGTCCCAAAGCTAAACCGCGACTGAACCTTCCCCGCACCAAGTAAACAGAGAAATTGATACCTATGACAGCCCAGGCAACAGTAAGCGGAACATAAAGCAGGTTTTGGGGAAAGACAGAGGCCAACGATATCAGGCCGCCAAGCCAGGCCTTTTCCCTAACGAGAAATCCCACTGTAAACCCTAAGGAAAAACCCTTGAAGAAAATGATAGCCAGGATAAACGGCACTCCGATGACGGTTAGCCCCAGAAACCATATCAGCCCCACTGCTCTGGTCTGGTTAAAAAATGCCGTCAAAAAGAGCCTGTAGCCTTCTCCTTCTCGAGAAGCAGTCACTCCCCCTTTTAGAAAACCGTCTATAATTTGGATGAGGTGATTTCTTGTACCCCCTGCCAGGTTAGCCGCATTGATCTCCCCCAACATAACTCCAACCAGAAAGACCAGCGATAGAACCGTATACTGCCATGCATTCCTTACTATATGTTGTTTTACGAGGTTTTTGATCATGGCCCAATCCCCTCATCCAACTCCTTGGGACAGTCTATGGTGAAATCTTCAGCATTATGCCTGACGACGATTGCTTATCCCTTGGCCTGATTCAGCAGAAGAGCCCCACAACGTCAGGGTTTATAAAAGCACATTGTTTGAATTTGTCACGCCCAGCATCTTGGCACCGTGAAGTATTTTCAAATTGGCCACCAATACAAAAGAAAAACCTCAGGGTTTAACATCCTGAGGTCGGCAAATGATGCTCGTCTGTCTACTCCGACAATATAACAATGGGAAATCCGGGAAATTAAACCGCTAATAAATACATAAGGTAAATCACTTGGACACAAATCTTGGCTTTCTCTTCTCTAGGAACGCGTTGACTCCTTCTAGGAAGTCTTGTGTTTTGGCACATTCAAATTGGTACTCGACTTCGTTTTCCACGTAAGTTTCGAAATCTGAAAAGACATATCGGTTCATCAGGGTTTTCATCCTTCTGATTGCTTCCCCGGGGGCCTTGGCCAAATCCTCGGCCAATTTCAGGGTTTCATGTTCCAGGTCGTCAAGAGGTACAACTTTAGTCAATAGCCCCATCGCCCTAGCTTCCTCAGAAGTAATCGTTCTTCCAGTCATGATGAGCTCCGTCGCTTTCCCTACTCCTATTAAACGGTTAAGAATGAACGTGCCACCCGCATCTGGAATCAGCCCGACATTAACGAAGGCCTGGATAAATCTACAATTGTCAGCGGCAATTCGAAAGTCACTTACCAAAGCTAAATTAAGTCCCGCACCTGCTGCAACTCCTTTCAAGGATGCGATTACCGGCTTTTCAATGTGTCGTATCTTTATAGCAGCGTCTCCTGCCACCCGGGCCATGTTCTTGATCAAGAAGGGTATATCGTCGGGGCCGGCTTCCATTATACTTTGAAGATCTGCTCCCGCACAAAAAGAGTTGCCTTCGCCAGAAAGCACTATCACTTTCACTTCTTTGTCTTCCTCGCATGCACTTAGCATACTACGGAGCTCCTGCAGCATGGCGAGGTCCACCGAATTAAGCCTTTTGGGATTGTCCAGGGTAATTTCGGCCACACAACCCGATTTCTTATACTTCACCTTGGTGAATTCCACTGTTCTCACCCATCCCTCTTTCGTAATGATTTACAACCGGTATTTATGAAAGTAGAACGATTCTCTAACCACCCCATTACAAGAAACGTGCCATATCCGTCTTAGGTATTTGTAACTACAGCGAACAAAGGAGAATTCGGGCCTGCGGCGGGATACCAAAACACCGTAGCAGTAAATCGTCACGGCTTTTGATCATTCGCGGCTGAGATCAAGTTTCACCACATCAATCGGCAGTCTCAAAATTGAAACCAGTGTGTTATAATTTTATTGATACTTGGGCTACGAAAGGTGGCGTTATCTTTGAAAACCGAGCGTCCAAGTCTCCCTCAGGGATTGAGTGTAGACAATCTGACTCCTGCAGCTGTCATAAATAGAAATGGAATCATAGAGTGGAGCAACAGCTCTGTCGATGTTCCTTGTCTCCCCGTCGGCAGGAATATAAGTGATGTTGTGCCTGACCTACCGACAGATGATATTCTTGGGGCGAATGCGCAGGTCAAGGTTCATATAGACGGGGTCGAGTACCTGCTTACCAGCTACCCGGATATTGATCAACAGACGACTGTCGTACTCTTGGAGAACATCGATGTCTTGAAGGCGCGCTTGAGTTTCTATATTGATCATTATGAGATATTGCAGGGTTTACTTGATAGTCCTTACGAAGGGTATGCGTATGTGGACGAGCACGGTGTGATTCGTTATGTGAATAATACCTTGGCTAAGTATTTCAACCTCAGTGTGGACCAGATAGTGGGACTCAACCACAAGGATTTTCCCCTGGATGAAAACCTTGATCAGGTGTTGAAGACGCGCGAGATCAAACCGTTAGGGGTAGTTACAGGGGTCGGCAACAAGCGAGCTATAGGTTCTATACGACCTGTGTACCGCAACGGGAAATTCGCCGGAGCATTGGGTCGATACTTTAGCATTGACATTAAGGATATTACCAAGTTTGGCGGGGAATACCTTAATTTGGTGGCAAGCATGGAACTCAGAGAGATTATCGCTGATATTGACGCGATTATGATTCAACTGCACTCATATAGAGAAGAATTCCAGCGTCGACATGCAGCCCGCTTTAGCGTAGATAACATTGTGGGAAAAAGCTTCATGATGCAAGACCTGAAGAGAAAAGTACTGAAGATATCTAAGTCGCCGTCTTCGGTTTTAATAACGGGAGAGAGTGGAACGGGAAAAGAATTATTTGCCCAGGCGATTCATTTTCACAGTGACCGTTCATCTCATCCTTTGGTCATGGTCAACTGCGCTGCTATCCCTGAGAGCTTGCTAGAATCCGAGCTTTTTGGTTATGTTGAAGGTGCTTTTACAGGAGCTCGCAAAGGTGGGAAGCTGGGGAAATTTGAGCTTGCAAACCAAGGAACAATTTTCTTGGACGAAATCGGAGACATGCCCTTGTCTATGCAGGCTAAGCTTTTGCGAGTGCTTCAGGACCGGCAAATTGAACGGGTCGGAGGAGAACGTCCCGTCCCGGTGGATGTCAGAGTCATATCAGCAACTAACAAAGACCTAGCGACATTAGTTAAAGAAGGCTCTTTCCGCGCGGACCTGTATTACCGGCTCAACGTCGTTACCCTCCACATTCCACCGCTACGGGAGAGGAAAGAAGACCTACCGGACTTGGTAGACTATATCATCAGCGTTATGAATACTAAACTCCGCCGCAATGTGATAGGCATCACCGAAGAGGCCATGGACTTGTTGATGCGCCATAACTGGCCGGGCAATGTTCGTGAACTGATTAACGTTCTGGAAGCAGCCATGAACTTTTGCGGAGGTGCCCTCATAGACGTCAAGGATTTGCCATCGTTTCTTCAATCGTATAAGGATGAACCCGCTGATATAGATAAAGATGCAACGTACCTCCAGGCAAGAATAGACAATGCAGAGAAAAAGGAACTTGTAGCCGTATTAGAACAATGTCACGGCAACCGCAAGGCTGCCGCTGAGGTTTTGGGAGTATCGAAGGCCACGTTGTGGCGTCTGATGAAAAAACACGGGCTATTGTAAAAAACTGAACGGATTGCCAGCGGGTTCGTTTGCTACCCGTTGGCACCCGCGGCCCTTATCAGTCGACACGCATCGTAGACCAGCTCTGACAGATGTATGCACCCATCTCGGTGCCCTACGAGATAAATGATTTCTTTCTTCTTCATTTCTGCCAGGCTGTGTCCCACTAACTTCGGTAAGCCAGCCGCCCCGCTAACGCAAACCTTGTCGGGAATGCGGCCATGTGCTGCCCTCGCGTCCAACACTACATTTCTTTCATCCAGCCGCAGTAGTATGTTGATCTCGTGATACGTGTCTATAAATGTCCCGGAGACAATCCCTCCATTATCACCTTTCTCGAAATTGAGTACGTGGCTACGATTAAATAGGTTACATTTGCGCTTTACCCCCGTCGCGTGTTGAGACCAGTCGCCCTCGACCTCATCTTGATGGCTGAAAGTATAACAGGTCTTATCATTAATCGCACACCAGTGATCGAAGTAATCCTGTTGAGTCGGATAACCACGCTCTTCGTATAAGAAAAACTCGGCTTGAATTATTCCTTTAACACACTCCGATATCAATTCCCGAGCAAGTTGCTGATCACGCCCAATAATGTTTTTGATGTTCGATCCGCTGTGGAGATAGGCCTCTAAACCAGCTAATTCTGGAAACCCGTAATAGCCTGGCTGCTCATCCGTCGAGCGGTATACCTCGAGGCCAGCACCCCTTATCACAAAATCGGCCGCATTCGCTGTTATCCAGGCTGATGCCTCTTGAAAACTGCTTAAGTACGAACACTGGGATAGCAACGTTTTATCATCAAGCCGGTTAACAATCACATTTTGAACCAGATTGAAATGCTCAGCCACTTCGTCATCCCTCGCTTCTCCACTGTATAACTGTTGTGTGTCCTGCTGTTCCCTGCCTCTGTCATTTACCACGCTTGCACTGGGCCTACGGGTTGTAATCGGCAAAGCTCTGCTTGTCGGTTGCCATCCTGCCCTTAGGCCTGCCTGCGCGGATAATTACTTGTCAGGCAGCAAACGGTGCATGCCAATCCTGAGGTACTTCGCCGCCAAATCGATATACAATTGTTTTCCCCAGGACCACATGTCTATGTCTTTTTTCTCAATCCTGCGCACTGTTTTGGCTGGATTCCCAGCCACTACGACTTTTTCGGGAACTACCTGGTTCATCTTAACGACAGCTCCTTCTGCCACTATGGCTCCGGCACCTATTTTGGCGCCAATGCTAACAACTGCTCCCATGCCGACAACCGCAAAGTCACCGATTTCTTGGGCATGGATAATAGCCCCATGCCCAAGCGTGACTTTGTTCCCGATTTTGCCCATCTGCTGAGGAGGGACGTGAACAATAACCCCTTCTTCGACTGCCGTTCCCGTTCCTATTTCAATCCTACCGTAGTCGCCGCGGAGAATCGCGCCATGACCGATATAACAGTTATCTCCTATCTTCACGTCTCCAATTACTAAGGCAGTTTCGCTGACATAGCTGTCTTTCCCTACTTCAGGCTGTTTTCCATCAAACGAACAGAGCAAAATCCGCTCCTCCTTAATCCCACAAACTACACATCTATTAGCACTCGTCCCTTTTAACGACCTTTGAAGTTCGCCTTCCTTTTTTCGATAAATGCATTTAGCCCTTCCTTGGCATCTTCGGTGCTGAAAAGAAATGCGACTGCTTTCTGTTCGAACGCGA
Organism: Syntrophothermus sp.; assembly: GCF_013314835.1. Classification (NCBI taxonomy): domain Bacteria; kingdom Bacillati; phylum Bacillota; class Clostridia; order Eubacteriales; family Syntrophomonadaceae; genus Syntrophothermus; species Syntrophothermus sp. The sequence goes on along the minus strand of NZ_JABUEX010000013.1, from coordinate 42,458 downwards.
GGCCCGAAGCAAGGTCTGTACTGATAGAATTATTTAAACATTGTTTCGACACCCTGGTAGTAATCGGAGCCTTGGCGGCTAGCTTCATGGCCAATTTTTTGGCCTCGTCCATCAGGTCTTCCGGCTTCACTACCCTGGTTACTAAGCCTATTTTAAAGGCGGTCTCCGCATCGATAGGATCTCCAGTCATAATCATGTCCTTAGCCCATCCTATCCCTACCAGCCTCGTAAGCCTCTGAGTTCCTCCGGCTGCAGGAAAAATCCCCAAGTTAACCTCCGGAAATCCCAGTTTTGTTCCTTCAGCCGCTATGCGGATGTCGCATGCTAAAGCCAGCTCACAGCCCCCACCAAGGGCTAACCCTGCTATCGCCGCGATAACGGGTTTACTTAAATCTGCCACACTGTTGAAGGCTTGGTGAAACTTCGCCATAACCCTTTCGCATTCTACAGGGTCAACCTTTGCCATGTAGGCTATGTCAGCTCCAGCCGCGAACGCTCTTGATCCGCCGGTTATGATGACACATCTGACTTCATCATCCAGCTCAACTTGAGACATCAAGTATATAAGCTCATCCAACGTGTCTGGGCTGATTGCATTCAGCACCTTGGGACGGTTAAAAGTGATAATTCCGATACCGGACTCTTTTTCGTACAACATTGTTTTGAGTTCCATGATGTAACCTCCTTATTTATTATCACCCACATCAGGATGCAGAGACAGGGGCGTAGCAAGCCAATAAGTCGCAGACGTTACTTCTTACACATTACACAAAGCCAAGAATCGTCCAGCTCATCCAGGCTTACCTGCCGCGAAAGTCTGCAGCCCTTTTTTCAAGGAAGGCTTTAGTCCCTTCGCGGAGGTCATCCGTGTTAAACAAGATTGCGAAACATTTGGCTTCGTGTTCGAGCCCCTTCTCTATATCTAAACCCATGCCCACGTTTACGGCGCTCTTTATCATAGCCCGTGCCAAGGGCGCTTTTGCTGCAATCTGCTTCGCCATTTTCATCGATTCCTCTAAGAGGCTGCCATCCTCAACCACGCGGTTTACAAGCCCTAACCGGTACGCCTCTTCGGCCGGGACGGGCTCCCCTATCAACAACATTTCTTTGGCTTTTGATGCTCCGATTAACCTCGGCAACCTCTGAGTCCCACCTGCTCCGGGCAATACGCCAAGGTTAATCTCGGGCAGGCCGACTTTCGCGCTCCTGGATGCGATCCTGAGATCGCATGCCAAAGCCAGTTCCAGACACCCGCCCAGGGCAATCCCACCTATTGCAGCCATGGTAGCCTTAGAACTATTTTCGATGCGATTGAATACTTTCTGAATCCCACGAGACCAGACAAATGCATCATACGATTTTTCAATTTGGCTGACCTCCTTGATATTGGCCCCCGCCCCAAATAGTTTTTCTCCTCCCCAGAACACAGTCACTCCGATACTGTTATCGTTCTCGAGTTCGTCCAACAACTTACTTAACTCTGCCAGCATCTGATGACTCAAGGCGTTCATCTGTGAAGGATTATTTAACGTGACCAGTGCAACCGCACCATCGACATCCAGTTTTAAGGTCTCGTACATTTCTTCATTCCCCCTGACAAATCCTGTACAGGCTAAGCTCTCAACGCGGTGGTTAAACCGCCATCAACGATAATTATCTGCCCAGTAGTGTAGCCGGCTTCATCCGCCGCTAGTGCCAGCACGATGTGAGCTATGTCTTCGGGCAATCCCAAACGGCCGCCAGGGATAGATTTTGCCAGTTTTTCTTTTGCCTCCTTGGGCATGCCCTGGGTCATAGGCGTTTCCACCAAGCCAGGTGCGACGCAATTTACGGTGATGCCGTTTCTAGCCAACTCCAAAGCAGCTACCTTGGTCAAGCTCGCCACCCCAGCCTTTGCGGTAGAGTAAGCAGCCTGATAGGCATTTCCGAGATAAGCAGCCGAGCCGATGTTGACAATTCTTCCATATCTCTGTTGAGACATGGGGCCTAAGGTTGCCTGAATGCAAAATAAGGTCCCTTTGAGATTCACCCGGTGAACCCTGTCCCAATCCTCTTCAGATAACTTCTTAAGCGGAGCGTCAAATAGAATTCCAGCACAATTAACCAAAATATCTAATTTACCCCACTTTTCCACCGTAGCCTGAACTACGTTCTGGCAATTCTCCTTTGATGCCACATCACATTCTAAGGAAATCGCCTCTCTTCCTAGCTGCCTAATTGTATCAGCAACGCTATCGGCGCTTTTTTTGCTAATATCCACAACCGCCACTTTCGCGCCGTTTTTGGCCAAACTCATGGCAATTGCTTGTCCGATGCCACTTCCTCCTCCGGTAACCAACGCTACTCTGCCTTCCACCGTCATCGTCATACCACCCTTTCAAAATCATACTCTAACCCGGATTCCTACGAATAACTGAGTATTTCGGTTTCGAACAAGACTGTATCCCTTATATCCTTTGGCCGAATTTACGGAAATCACTGCTTTGTATGTCGATTCGCTCACTATAGCTTGCCGTAATATATAACTCCATCTTGCAGGCACCTGCTTATGACGCCCCTGAAGACCAAGTGGGTCAGATGAGACAAGGCTTCACCGACTGCAAATACCTTTTGCGTGATAGGAACTTCTTCCCATGTCTCGTATTCCATATCCCACGTCATCTTGCTGGCTACCTCCGTTGCAGTCATGAAACGATCTGCAAGTATTCCCAATATTTCCTTCAAGCGAACCCGATGATGGAGCATCAATTCTTGAATCCTTTTATGACAATCGGTTAACGCTGCGCCGTGTCCTGGGAAAACCAGTTTGACGTCCAGGGTATCAACCTTCTCCAGGCTTTCAAGGTACTCGCCAAGGTAGTCTCTCTGCGTTGTCCAAGGCGCTTCCCATATCGTGTTGTTGGGAGTAATAGTACCGAGAATATGGTTCCCGCTGAAGAGTAATCCCTTTCCCTCCTCGTACAGGCAAACATGGTCAGGAGCATGCCCAGACGTCACTACACAACGCAAGTCATACTCCCCTACCTTGATGTGAGTGCCGTCGTGAACTACACACACGTTGTTAAATGGCTGGCTCATGTAGGTATAGCCTAGGTTATCCAAAGTGTCATCCGTCACCCATTCCAGTAATCCACTCTGTTGCGTTATATTGTCGAAGTAAGTGGTAAAGTCCCTGGTTTGGTACAGCCAAGCAGTGTATTCCCCCGTGTAGACCACGGTTTCGGGCCTTACTAGAAACCCTGTTAAACCACTATGGTCAGCGTGCACATGCGTGACAAATATGTCAGTATCGTCCATAGAAAAGCCAAGCTCCTCCATCGCGCGTTGCACTGCTACCTGACAAGCGTTATGGTTAAACCCGGTGTCGATTAAAAGGTTTCTATCCGTACCGCGAATAAAATACCCATTCACAGACTTTAGAGGGTTACCCGGAAGCGGGATTTCTACCCTATATAGTCCCTTTTGGAGTTCTTCAATCATTTTGACCTCCTGATCCTTTAGACGGTTCGCGCCGCCACAGCGCAGCAATACTGCCTAGCCACCTGGCTACTTGACCCTCATGGATGATTTTTCAGCTACCTGCCCAAAAAAATTCTTAAAAGCTGAGGAGAGATGTCTCCCTCCCCAGCTGTCTCTATCGATAATGTCTCAATAGGATCTACTTATACTGGAAGAATCCGCGTCCGGTCTTTCTGCCATAATGGCCAGCGCGTACCAGTTTTTTCAACAGTCCAGGTACCCGATATTTTGAATCCTGGGTTTCATTGTAAAGGGTGTTCATAACCATCAGTAACACGTCCAGCCCTATCATATCAGCCAATGCCAGCGGGCCGATGGGATGATTGGCACCCAGCTTCATGCCTTGATCGATATCCTCCGCGGTCGCGATTCCTTCCTCAAGCACTCTGATAGCCTCGGCGATCATCGGCACCAGGATTCGGTTAACCGCAAATAACGGTGCTTCCTGAACGGTGATACACGTTTTACCAAATTTCTCGCAGACCTCTTTCGCGATGTTATACGTTTCATCCGAGGTTTCAAACCCCTTGATAAGTTCCACCAGGCGCATCACTGGAACCGGGTTAAAAAAGTGAGTCCCGATAACCTGGGATGGCCGACGGGTCGCCGATGCCATTTCGGTGATGCTGAGCCCAGAAGTATTGGTGCAGAAGATAGTATTTGACTGACAAATTCCGTCCAGATCACGGAAAAGCTGCTTCTTGATGTCCATGTTTTCAATTATCGCTTCAAAGACGATGTCAGCCTGTGCCAAGTCTTCAAGGCCCAAGGACGGTTTCAGCCTTGCCATCACCGTGGCAGCTGATTCCTTAATCTGTCCTTTTTCTTCCATCCGTTTCAAGTTCTTTGCAATGAGTTCTGTTCCCTTGTCCACGTAGTCCTTCGATACATCGGTCAAAATAACATTGTAGCCGCCCGTTAGAGCCACTTGGGCTATTCCAGCCCCCATGGTTCCAGCTCCGATTACCGCAGCTGTTTCGATTGCCATTACTTCTTCCTCCTTTATCTTAGCTAATTATTTCCTTTACCAATACCAACTTAGTACTATCTGATGTTAATAGTCAAAACTCTCAGGACTCGAATCCAGAACAGAAGTATCGCCATCGCGTAATATCTCCGTCAGGCTCCATACATTCGGAACCACATTCCTTAAGTAGTACCTCGCTGACAGAATCTTGGCGTTGTAGAACTGGTAATCGTAGTGATCGGTCCCTATTTCTCCTATCCTTCGCTGCGCTATTAAGGCCTGCTCCAAGAGACACATCCCGCCATAGAGCTGGGCTGTCGCAGTTAGAATCCGCCGGGCAAACGTGGGCATCATACCAGGCTTTCCTGTGCTGAGATAGCCTCTCATCACGTTCATGAGGTCTTTGTAGGAATCCAATGCCCTTGCCAGATTAGCTAGCTCCTTTTTCAATGTCTCCTCGGTTTTGTTGGCCTCGATGAAATCTTCTATACTCTTTAGAAATGCATTGAAAACAGAACCTTTTCCGAGGTTCCACTTCCGCCCTACGAGATCCATTCCCTGAATAAAGTTAGTTCCTTCCCAAATAGAAAGGACTTTACAATCGCGAGCTGCCTGCGCCACTGGGTACTCTTCGCAATATCCGTATCCCCCGTATGCTTGAATAGACTCGGCAATAAGAGTCCAAGCTTCGTCTGACGGGTACGCCTTGGCCAAAGGAATAAGGCAGTCAACCATTGCCGCTGCAGCCTTTCTGCGACCGTTGTCCATATCATGTTTAGCTACATCCATGTAGTAGGAGGTTTTCATAATAATAGCGCGGCATGCTTCAGACGTAGCCTTGTTCAAAAGTAGCATCCGCCTTACGTCTTCGTGATTGATGATGGCAGTTCTTTCTCCTTGTTGGTTGCGTCCTTGAATACGTTCTTTGCAGTATTCCGCCGCGTTCCAATACGCGTTTGCCGCCAAGGCTAGGGCAAAAATTCCGGTAGTAAGCCGCTCTTCGTTCATCATTTGAAACATTTGAGCTATACCCTGTCCCTCACCCGTCTCCGCGTTATACGACCCTAACAGCCAGCCACGGCAGCCGTCATTCTCGCCAAACGCAAGTGCTACTGTAGAAGACCCCTCTAGACCCATTTTGTGCTCAACTCCGACAGCCTTGACGTCATTCGGCTCCAGACTACCATCCTCGTTGACCCAGTATTTAGGAACTACGAATAGGGACAAACCCTTAGTGCCGGACGCAGCCCCATCGATGCGGGCCAAAAAAAGATGGACAACGTTTTCTACGTGATTTCCGTCACCACCGGTGATGAATATTTTGTTGCCCCTAATCTTGTAAATACGCGGATTATCTGTGGGATAAGCCTTTGAAAGTATATCGCCCACATCAGAACCGGCACTAGGCTCAGTTAAACACATGGTGCCTGACCATGACCCGTCGAACATTTTAGGGAGAAACATGTTCTTCAAGCGTTCATCGCCGAAGGATTCGATAAGTCCCGCTGCTCCGGTTGTTAAAACAACGTAGCTCATCAACGAAGGGTTAGCGGCTATCAGTAGCTCGTTTACAACGTTCAGAAGCGTTAGCGGGAGTGCACCCTCTCCGTGTTGATCGAGGTTGCTTGTGCCCCAGCCGTTTTCCTGAACGTACTTGAATAGCCCCTTGAAAGACTCGGAGACAAACACCTCTCCGTCTTTTAAATAGACAGGATTGTTGACTCCATCGTTAGCAGCTGGAGCGACTACTTCTTTCGCAATCTTGTATATCTGGTCCAATATCGGGTCTACGTCATCCACAGTGTAGTAGTCTTTAAACCTGTCATAACCGAATATCTGGCTAAGCGGGAGCCATTCTTTCAATATGAATTTGTGCTCTCTTGTCTTGTACGCGTAATTATACGACATGTCTCCAAACAACCTGCCTTTCCACTTGTTGGTCTCAATCCCTTTCCTCATTAGGTTGGCTAAGTGTTCTCATGGAGGTGCAGTTATCAAATCTGCTCTGCAACGACCCCCCACTTGAACAAAGGCCAATATAGCATCCCTCCTCTCTTATCTGCCCTGTCCTACAAGTCTACCGGCGATTAGTTACTGACCCTTACCGGGTTTTGCTTGAGCCCCGACACCTTCGCTTTCCCTAGGCGATCGATTTATTTGTTCTCAACAGATGTGCGGAAACATGGCGCCGTGGGGAAATATCCGTTCAGGTCCGGAGTTCAATTTAATAGACCTTTCAGACCCCGTTATCACAGTGTCGTGCAATTTCTGTGCCAAAGGTGTAACAAGCAAAAGGTCTGGATAGCCAGGAATCAACACAGCTCTTGTAAGCAGGAGGTAGGCTAAGCCGTGCGAATGGTCATAGAATTCTACAGCATGCCGCGCCCCTAGCACGGTAAGTCATCTCCGCGCTGAGTTTGCTTGTTTGTTATTTTAGGTTCATTCGTGAAATTGCATGGTTTCACTGTTTTGGGAGCAGTTTCAATCGTGAAACAGTTCACCACTTCTTTATAAATCCGTCAGCACGCATAGCCCACAAATGTTTGATGGGCGCGTTGCGGCTCTTGGCATGTTATTTGCATTGCATACCTTGAGAACAAGCTAAGTAGAACTGGGGGTGGAATCGGAAGTTAAGCGTATCAGATTAAACCGATCATTTTTAGAGACGAAAGGAGTAGTTTCGAAATGCGCGATGTCGTAATAGTAAGTGGGAAAAGGACCGCAATCGGCAATTTTTTAGGAGCGCTTAAAGATTTTTCTGCAGTTGATCTAGGAACAATTGCGCTCAAAGCTGCCATTAATAGTGCTGGCATCAGCCCGGATACCATAGAAGAAGTCGCCGCCGGGCATGTATACCAGGCCGGTTGTAAGGGAAATCCAGCAAGGCAAATCACCATCGGCGCTGGCTGCCCGGTGGAAACGGTTTCGGTTACTGTCAATCAGCAATGCCCTTCGGCCATGCGGGCCCTCGAAATTATTAGCCAGGAAATCATGCTAGGCAAGATCGACGCGGGTGCTGCCGTAGGCATAGAAAGCATGAGTAATGTCCCTTATCTCTTGCTCAAAGCTCGCACTGGTTACCGCATGGGAAATGGAGAGCTTGTTGACGGCATGCTCTACGATGCGTTGATAGACGCGTTCGGAAACGGTCATCAAGGAATTACCGCTGAGAACCTGGCAGAAATGTACAATATCAGCCGAGAAGAACAGGACGAGTGGGCCTTCATAAGCCACCAGCGTGCCTGCCAGGCTATCAAGGAGGGCAAGTTTAAAGACGAAATAGTGCCTATCGAAGTAAAGACTAAGAAAGAGACTTTCCTGTTTGACACCGACGAACATCCTAATCCGGACACCACGCTAGAGAGCTTGGCTAAACTCAAGCCTGCTTTTAAGAAGGACGGAACCGTCACTGCCGGAAACGCGTCGTCAATTAATGATGCGGCGTGTGCAGCCGTGGTTATGGCTCACGACAAGGCAGTGGCATTAGGAATCAAACCGCTCGCCCGCATAGTGGCCACCGCTTCGGCGGCTGTTGAACCGCGCATTATGGGTATCGGTGTGGTTCCGGCGGTCAAACGGGCCCTTAAATTTGCAGGAATGAGCTTAGATAATGTTCAGCTTTGGGAGATCAATGAGGCGTTTGCAGCTCAGTTCCTTGCGTGCAATCGTGAATTGAAGCTCGATACGGAAAAACTCAACGTAAACGGGTCTGGGATCTCCCTAGGGCATCCCGTAGGGTGTACCGGACTTCGTTTAGTAATTACCCTTATAAACGAGATGAAACGCCGGAACCTGAGATACGGGTGTGCAGCCCTCTGCGCGGGTGGAGGCCCTGCCATGGCAACCATTATCGAAGTTCTCTAGGTAATACCTCTATAGACTGAAAGGTTGATACACAGTCAGCCTGAAGAAGCCAGGTTGGGGAGCCCTCTAACGGGGGCATTGTATCCCCAACCATTTGGGCACCAGTAGTGTAAGTACCAAAGACTAGGTCAATGGAAGATCCGAGAGGATGTTGGCATGATTTTTGCTTACAGCCCATGTATAAGAGGTAATTGGTCTGAATTTGTACAGTATGACCTGGATAAGAACCCCGAGTGAGGAATCAAACCATGAAAACCAGCGGATACAATTACACTGCCGAAGATAAGGTAAAAATAGTGATCGATTTTATTAAGTCCGGAAAACCGGTGTCTGAGTACTGTCGTCAGTATGGATTGTCAGAACCGGAACTCCGCGAGTGGAAAGCTCAGCTGGTGAAAGGAGCCAGAGATTACTTTCGTTATGGAAGTGTAACCGTTGAAAACTATCGCAAGCGAGTGCGCCAGTTAGAAGCAAAAGTCGAAGGACTGGAATTGGAAAATATCTCCTTGAAAACGGCCTTGCGCTTTTTGAGGGAGAACATTTAGATAGAAAATACCTTTATTTTCTTATAACACATCCCTTTATCCCTTTGGTGTCCCTCCCCCCCCAAATGGAGAAAGCCCGCAGTATACCTGCGGGCTTTCTCGTTTTTATTTGGCGGTTATAAGAAATCGAACCTTAACCTTCTGTGGGTATCCTCATCCCATAGAATGAACGCCATACGAAAATTAGAGCTATGATCAAGAACACACCGCCAGCTACGGGAGCTACCCCTCTAAAGGATTCGGATATGGCTATTTCCATGGCCAATAAACCGAATAAAGTCGTAAACTTGATAATCGGGTTCAGTGCTACTGCCGAAGTATCCTTGAAAGGGTCGCCTACGGTATCGCCGACTACGGTAGCGTCATGCAACTCAGTTCCCTTTTCCTGCAGGTCGACTTCTACAACCTTTTTCGCGTTGTCCCAACACCCACCGGCATTAGCCATGAAAACTGCCTGGAATAAACCGAATACTGCGATTGAAATCAAGTAGGACACGAACAGCGCTACCGGTGCTTCATAGTTCTTCGGCGCCGACAGACATGCAAATGCCAGGGCAAAGGAGAATATGGCTATAAAGATGTTGAACATCCCGGATTGAGCATACTGGGTACATATTCTTACCACTTCTTTAGACTTTTCTGTGGCCGCTTTTTGGCTAGCGTTTTCATCAAGACTGATGTTTCTCTTAATGTATGCGACCGCCCTGTAAGCGCCAGTAGTGACTGCCTGCGTTGACGCACCAGTAAACCAGTAGATCACAGCTCCTCCGCATATGAACCCTAAGATACAGTAAGGATTCAGTATGGTAAGAATACTTTCCGGCTTTACGCCTAGTACGCTCTGAATAACCAAAATTAACGAGAATATCATGGTCGTGGCACCGACCACAGCCGTACCTATTAGCACTGGCTTGGCGGTTGCCTTAAAGGTATTGCCCGCGCCATCGTTAGCTTCGAGGTAGTATTTTGCCTTGTCGAAATCCGGAGCGAAACCGAAATCTCTTTCAATTTCTTTCTCCACGTCGGGAATAGCTTCAATCAGAGAAAGCTCGTAGATAGACTGCGCGTTATCGGTAACGGGGCCATAACTATCAACCGCAATGGTGACCGGACCCATGCCCAGCATTCCAAAGGCCACCAGACCAAAAGCGAATATGGAGGGATAGATCATAATCTCGTTTAACCCCTGCCCGCTTGCATAGTAGGCAATGTACATAAGCACTAAGAACACCATGCCGATCCAAAACGCGCTGAAATTGCCAGCAACCAGGCCCGAAAGGATATTCAATGACGGGCCTCCTTCCCTGGAGGCTTTTACGACCTCTGCTACGTGCTTTGACTTGGGACTGGTAAAAATTTTGGTAAATTCAGGTATGAGAGCTGCCCCCAGGGTACCACAGCTGATGATAACGGCCAACACCGCCCACAGTCGCTGTAGCTCAGGAGCCGCTCCTGACCCCGGTCCCAAAATGTAATAGCTGGCAGCAAACGTACCAACGATAGACAAGATTGAGGTAATCCATACCAGACTGGTCAGCGGTTGTTCAAAGTCGATCTCATCTTTGTTGGCGTATTTCGCCTGGCTCATAGCTCTGTTAAGGTAGAACGAAGCCACTGAGGTAATAACCATTAAAACACGCATTACAAATATCCAGGTAAGAAGGGTAGTCTGTAGTGCGGGTGCCACCGCCAGGACGATGAATGTGACCAGCGCTACGCCTGTGACCCCATAAGTCTCGAATCCATCCGCGGTAGGTCCTACACTGTCACCTGCATTATCCCCGGTACAGTCGGCAATTACCCCTGGATTACGGGGGTCGTCTTCTTTAATCCCAAACACGATCTTCATCAAGTCAGAACCGATGTCGGCAATCTTGGTGAAAATCCCGCCAGCAATTCTCAGGGCACTGGCCCCTAGGGACTCACCCACTGCAAAGCCGATAAAGCTGGCCCCTGCCAATTCCCGAGGGACGAACAGCAGGATAATCAACATCATAATCAGCTCGACGCAGACCAGAAGCACCCCGATACTCATTCCTGCGTCGAGAGCAATGTTCAAGACCTTAAGCGGCTTTCTCTCCAGTGCGGCAAAAGCTGTCCTGCTGTTAGCCAGTGTGTTCATACGAATGCCATACCAGGCCACGCTGTAGGAACCAAGAATGCCTATTATAGTCCAACCCAGTATAAGCAATACCCCACTAATTGGTGTATTCTGCAGGAAGCCAAAGTAGAAGGCTATACAGAAGCCTATAAAGGCAAAAAGTATAACCAAGAATTTACCCTGCTGAATGAGGTAGGTCTTACAGGTCTCATAGATGGTGTTAGCCACATCCAGCATAGACTGATGGGCCTTATACTGCTTGACCTTCATAAACTGGTACAAGCCAAAAAGCATCCCTAAAACGCACACCAGAATCCCGCCCAGCAGAAGATGGTTTTGCGATTGGCTCAAGTGCGGTATCTTCAAATTGGCTTCACTTGCAAACGCTACTGCCGGCGAAAACAATACGAACATAAGGCTGAGTAGGCCGCTACGCATTAGCGTCGCTAGTTTGTCATTTAACACGATGATTCCACCTTTCAGTTAAAATTGATATCCGCGAAACAAGCAAATTCTTATTTTGTGCGTGGCAGGTTGCACCACACTAAGTACACCTGGTCAAAAATCGAGAGTCACCCAGGGATAACTGGTATCCCTGGATAGACTCTCACAACCGGGAAGAACCGTTACTTACTATAATAGAAGCGGCATCACGTAAATATCTATCCTTTTACCACCGGGCCTGGTACTGGTAAAAGCACCTTGCCGAAAGCCCCGTTTACTATAGCCGCTGCTCCGAGATAATTGCCGCACAACCCTACCAGAATCAACAGATACCCGGCAAGCGGTTTCAGAATCTCCGGATTGCCGAACCATTTCGTATCCATCCCGACTATCATCCACAGCACAACGTCAACCACGCATACCATGATAAACATGAGGGCGCTGCTTCCTCTCGCATAGGCCGGGGTAAGCAAGGTTAAGAACAATGCTCCTGACATCCACAGGTATCCTTCCACAGCAGTATAAGGAATTACACCTTTCCCAATCATCAGATACTTGACGTACATTCCTATACCTGTTGCCAGCATGAAGAAAGCTGAGAAAAACAACATCACATTGCCTCCGGTCATGTGCCCTTCTTTCAATTCAACTATTGCTGTCAAGAGTTGTACGATGAACGCTGCTACTAACCAGCCTGCTAATAGAGGAATACCTTCTAATGGAACTTTGCCCAAGAAAGAAAACCCAAACCCAATCGCTGCTACGCCTAGAGCCGCCATCGCAGCCGGTCCTGGAGATGCCCATCCTTGTCGTGACATTTTTTACTCCTCCTCTCTCACGTATGAAAATCGCATGATGTCAAGCTAGATGAAAAATTCTTCATTTGTTATTCTTGGGCGTTCGCGAGTGATTCAAGCTGTATCGCACCGCTCGCTACGTCTTCTTTAAGCTTGAACTTGCGAAGCTTACCGGTTGCCGTCATAGGAAACTCTTTTACGAATGCGTAATAACGCGGCCTTTTGAAACGGGCTATATTGTCCAGGCAAAACTTGTCCAGCTCCTCTAATGTTGGCAGGTCGTCGAAGGATTTTGGAATGATTATCGCCGCAACTTGCTCGCCCCAATACTCATCGGGTACACCTATTACAGCCACCTTATCCACTTTCGGGTGCTCTTTCAGCAGGTTCTCGATTTCCGCCGGATAGATATTTACCCCGCCACGAATGAGCATGTCCTTTAACCGGCCAGTAAATCTGACGAAGCCACGTTCGTCCATAACGCCCAAATCTCCGCTGTGTAGCCATCCTTCCTCGTCAATAGTGATTGCCGTGCCATCCGGGTCATTATAGTAACCCTGCATTACCTGGTAGCCGCGAATACAGATTTCACCTTCTTCGCCAATAGGAAGAACCGCTCCGGTCTCCCTGTCTGCAATTTTGAAGTCTATCATAGGATATGGTTGTCCGATGGTTTCAGCCTGGTCTTCCGGTGAATCATCACGGAAGGTTTGGGTATAACCGCCATGTGCCTCGGTCTGGCCACAGACGATGGAAATATCGCAGTTTAAGATACTTTTAAGGCGTCGCACCAGGTCTGCCTCGACTTTGGAGGCCCCGGAAAGTATATACTTCCAAGAAGAAAGATCGTATTTGCCCAGGTCGGGGTAGGCCAATATAGCTTCCATCATCGTCGGAACGAGCAGTGAAAACGTTCCCTTATACTCTTCCATCAGAGACAGGAATAGAGGCACGTCGAATTCTACAACCAGCACGTGTGTGGCTTGCTGCTGCAGAGTCCCCAGAGCCGCGAAGCCGTTACCTCCCATGTGGGACATTGGCATGACGTTAACCCACACAGCTCCGTTTTCCAAACCCGCGCGCTGAGCCATGAACCTGATGCTGTTCGTCATGCCGAAATGATTGAGTATGGCTCCTCTAGGAGCCCCGGTTGTGCCTGACGTGAACATGATTACATCAATATTTTCCGGTTTGACCTCAGGCAATTCTACCGGTTTCCCGGTGTTCACGAATTCATCCAATCTCTGCAGATCATAAACATCTTGTAAAGAAGGTAATGATCCCCGTATAGATTCAATGGTGTCCATCATTCGGTTTCCGCGATATTCTTCCATAGTGAAGATTGCCGATACTCCAGCCGTCTTCAGAATGTGCTCGATTTCCCGAACATTATAAGCTGGGTTAAGTGTAACCCTGACCATTCCCGCCATGGCAATACCGTATTGCATTAAGGCCCATTCCACAATATTGGGCGCCATGATGGCAATTCGGTCTCCGGGCTTATACTTGTTGAGCAACGCATGGGCTATGCGCTCGGCGTCCCTTAGGAGTTCAGCATATGTCCAGGTCCTGCGTTTGCTCGCATCAGGAATGCCCTCGATCAGTGCCAGGCGATCCGGAACTTCAAATGCATTCTTTCTTAGCCAGAACGGAATGGTAGTATGATACAGCACATGATGAGTTTCTCCCGACCAAAATGATTCGGTTAAACGTCTTTCGCGATATAATGCGGACTTTCTCTGAAGAATACCGTTAGCAATAATTTCTCCCTGAAATTCGCTCACATTATTCCCTCCTCAAGAAACTTTTTGGCGATGGCCCTGTCAACGATCATTCACTAAGTGGGGATTCACAGACTTCCTGTATCTCCTTTGCTTCACCGTGCTCTTTGTTTCTAGTTATTATGATCCGCTCTCAGCCTCCTCACACAGCCTGGTTTAAAGGAGCTCCTTTTAGATTCCTCAGTCCCAAAATGTCTAATTGCGTCGTTTCATTTCGATGCTTATGCAAGAACGATGCCAATGCTTCCCCGGCTCAAGCTCTAGCTTCTGATATCACTTCACCGAGCGGGGCATTATTGATATCCGGCCTGTTTTCGCTTCATAATCAGGCTAGGAAGTTTCACTCGTGTAACCCATCATTGCAAAAATGAACCGCTGCCTGAGTATGCGAGCTGGCAGCGGTTTCGTAGTTTTCTATATCAAAATCCCGTCGGCAGATTGAATCCTAACATAAGAACTCCATCAAGGTAAAGATGGTCACGATAATTATTTTGAACGGGCACTAGGCTCCCTGGCCCCCTCACCACTAGCTAGTGTCAAGTGCGCGTACAGCTCACAAAGGCGATAATTGGTTGCCTTAAGACGGTTTATCCTTTCCCTGATATAGCTACTGTCGCCTCTGCCCTCTGACAGCAGGCTTTCGACCATCCGCAGCTCTTCGTTGATGTAGGCAAGTGCCTGCTTCAAAAGGTTATCCATCTCCTTGTTGATCCTTTCGGTTAGGTTCGAAGTGAGGCGGTGGATGTTCTTTTCAACCTCATACGGTATCTGTTTCAAGAAATACCGGCGGAAAACGTTTTTGAAGATGAACATGGGGAAGAAGAACCAGAGCAGGTCCAGGTGGAAGTCGAAAGACCTGCTGATGGAGATGTTGGGCTTTTTCATTTCGCCCAGCGTCATCTCCCATTCTTCGGCCCGCATTTTGACCCCCAAAACCCGTTCCAGGTTCTCGCTTAGCCTCTCCCGGAAAGACTTGAGGTAGAACGAGAGGTGTTTCTTGACGGCATTCAGCAGCTCGAACGACTTTTCTTCCTGGGCCAGGATCTCGCTGAGTTCGGTGTGCAGGGCTTGAGCCAGCCATTTTTCAAACTGCCTAGTTACCTCATAAAGGTTCCCTTTAAAGGTTTCGAAGGCAGTGTTGTATTCATCGATTATCTTGAGTTCTATTCCGCTCCGGAAGGCCTCAAAGTAGGTCCTCAAGCTTTCCCTGGTCTTTTCCTTGTAGCTGGCGATGATTAAGGTAAGCTCCCGGCGGACGAAGTGCGAGTTGAGATGCTGGTCTAGAATGATTTCTTTTATCTTCTGCTTTTCTGCCTCCATTTTGGTCGACGCCTCGTAGCCTATCTCAAGATAAGAGATGCAGGCTTCGACCAGCGTAGACATTTTATGCGAGAGTATCTTGAAGAAGACGCGGATACGGTTCTGAGCCAGGGGGAAAAGCACCTTCTCTTTCAACTCCCGGTTGTAGCGGTCAGCGTTCTGGTAGGCCGAGTGCCGGTAGATGGGGAAACCGCCTTTGAAGTTCCGTTTCAGCACCTCGGCGGTGAACGCTTCGATGTCCTTCAGCTGGTCTTCGCCGAAAAGGTCTACCTTAGTGATCACCACGGCGATTTCCGGGGTATACAAATAGGTCTCTTTCAAGAAGTTCAGTTCGCTTTCCGATATCGCCCTTTCGGCGCTGATCAGGAACAAGACCCCTCCCGTTTCCGGGAACCACCCGGTGGTGGTTTCGGTGTTGTGCTGCCATACGCTGCCGATCCCGGGGGTGTCGACCAGCCTTATGGCCTTGAAGTCCTCCAGGGTTGGTACCTCGATGTCGACCGAGAAGACATCCCTCTCGTTGCCCGGGTTTCCCGATTCGGAAACGAAGTCCTGAATCTCATCGATTGGAATCTCTCGGCTGGTTCCGTCCAGGAAAGAAACGGTAGCCTTTTCTTGGCGCCCGTATCTTATCCTGGTTATCACCGACGTGACCGGGATATTGCCCACGGGCAGGAGGGGACGTTGGATAAGGCTGTTTAAAAACGAGCTTTTACCCGCCTTGAAGGAGCCCAAAACCGCAACATCCAGGTATTGGTTCTGTTCAGTAAAGTTTTGTATACTTTTCACGGTTTTCTTAAGAGAACTCAAGCCGAAGTCGTTACAGGCAGACTCCACCTCATCCAGTATTTTTCGAGTCTCTTCCAGAAGTTTCTTTTCCGTCTGCATCTCGGTTTTTCACCTCCAAATGTCTTCTGGCAACTTCCTACTTCATCAAAAAGGCTCGTCCCCTAATAAAGAAAGCCCCTGTCAAACCTAACAGGAGCCATTAGCTGCTTAGCCGTTTGAGCCTCTTGCGGCTCAGGTGGGCACCATCACCCCTATTAATTAACATCTAGACTCAAGAGACTCTTGACACCTTCGACTTCGAACCGATTTTCTGCCAGATACAAAAACCGGATAAGTCGGGGCCGTGTGGCTGTCCGGATAAATCAAGTCCTAATCAGGGTACGCAGATGATGCCGTGACCGGTAAAAAGAAACTGACAAAAGTCTCACTCTACAGCGACTCTGCCAACCCTGCCAGTTTCTCTGCCATATCAGCCATCTCCATTACGGAGGCGCTCACCTCCTGAGTAGCCGCCGCCTGTTCCTGGCTTTGGTTAACGCTGTTAGTCGAAGCTTCTCCGGCCTTTGCAGCTCTTTCCTCTATTTTACGCGTTAGCTTCCTGATTTCCTCTGCCGTCTCCTTTGACTGATCAGACAGCTTCCGGATCTCCTCGGCCAC
Source organism: Syntrophothermus sp. (assembly GCF_013314835.1). Classification (NCBI taxonomy): domain Bacteria; kingdom Bacillati; phylum Bacillota; class Clostridia; order Eubacteriales; family Syntrophomonadaceae; genus Syntrophothermus; species Syntrophothermus sp. The sequence continues at coordinate 25,674 of NZ_JABUEX010000013.1, read as the reverse complement.
CACTCCGAACCCCCGACCGTATTCGCCGGCTCGAGCAGCTTCGATAGCCGCGTTTAACCCCAGCATCTTGGTCTGATCAGCCACGTTGCGAATAAAGTTGAGTATTTCGTTTATGTCCGTGGAAATCGCCTGCACGTCTTTGATTATGTCAGCGAGGTTGCTCTGATTAACGTTTATCTCGCTAGCCAGAGCCGCTATCTCTTCCATTACACTCGCAATCTCTTGCAAATTGCCCCTCAAGGCCGTAGCCGTTTCTTTCAGATTCTTCGCCAGCATCCGCGGCGTGGCAACACCAAACCCGCCTATCACCTCTCGGCTCTCCCTGTCAAATAGAGGTATCCCAATCATACGTATAGTCCCATACTTCTTCGTTTCCACATCTTGTACGACAGTTGAAGCAGTTTTTACGACTTTCCACCCGGCATCCCCTTCTCTAATAGGAGTCCCGACCGACATCTCGTCGATGCCGAATTTTTTGCTCGACATGCTGTGTGTAACCCTTTCTAGATCAGTCACCATTACCTGCGCCCCTTCTACATTGGATTCGATAACAATAGGCGCAAATACATCAAAGGCCCGTATCACGGGATGGACGTTGGGTATCATGACCCCGTAGGATCCGGCAATTTCATCGGAGGCATCATCGTACACGGGGTTCACCCATATTTTGAGAGGCTTCCCATAAACCTTGGCATCAATCGAGCCCTTTACTTCTCTCTTTTCCTTTATGCACTGTTCCACGTATTCGATTCCGGACACCCTATCACCGGGCCTTATCCCGGAAATATCAAGGTCTTTGGCGGCAACGAAATCATACCGCGCAAGGTCAGTGGTGAAGTAAATAGCACCGTCCTCGTAAGTTTGGGCGAAAAACGGTGCTAGCGCCTGGAATGCTTCCTTCTCCCTCCATGCCTTCCCCGTAATCTTACTCCCGGCCTCCTCAATTGTGGCGGTTAGGATGCTGGCAAGCTCTGAGTCTATCACTAAGCAGGCTTTGCTCTTTTTTTCATATACTGTTTGTAGGAGTGTTTCGCTGCCTGTTGTCTCGATTAAGATATTAAGGTCCGGTTGTTTCAAAAATGTTTCTAGATCTCTGTAAACTGGGACTCCCAGCTCTTGAGCGACTTGAACAGCCGGGGCTTCTTCATCGATGTCATAAACGCCTACTAAAGCAAACTGTCTTAGCCCGTTAAAGACTCTGAGCACCGAGCTCGCATTCTCCCCAGCCCCAACGATGCCTACGCCTCTCATCCTCATATGCCACCTCCCATGCGTAAATCTTCACTAATCCTTCGATTCCCAATTAAGGCCCCCCTTGCGTACCATAACCGGGCACAAAAGGGGGGGCTCACTCACAGTCTTGAGCTTCGTTCGGGATAGCATCTAAAGCTCGTCACTGTTGACCATGACCTGCACCTTGTTTGTCTAGCATTCCTTTAAAGCCTCTCTTAGAACCGGGGCTGCCGTTTCAGGGGGAACGAGATTCATGTAAATTCCCGTAGCTATTTCAAAGCCGTGGGCCACCAACAGCCGCGGAGTAAATTCCATGTACCAATGATACCCAGGTTCGTACGGGGAGTTGACAGGAGCCGTGTTAATGACGAAGTTGTAAGAAACATTATCTAAGCCTTTTACTATCGCCAAGCTGACCCTCTTGCAGAGTACAGCCAATCCCTTTTCTTCCTCCTCGTTAACCTGCCCGAAATGCTCCGTATGACGTTTAGGAACAATCCACGTTTCGTAGGCAAACCGCGAAGCGTAAGGACACAGAACTACAAAATGCTCATCCTGGTAGACAATCCGCTCTTCGGCGTCCAGTTCTTGCTTCAACATAGTACATATCAAACATTCTCTATGTTCCTTGTAGTATTGAGTCAAACCAATGTTTTCTTGCGGCGCAAAGGGGAGCCCTATTATCTGGCTGTGACAGTGTCCGAGAGAAGCTCCCGCAAACATGCCACGATTCTTGTAGATTTGTACGTATTTGATGCGTTGATCCTTTGCCAGATCGTTGTAACGCAGCCTAAACATAGCGATAGTCATTTCCATGTTTTTCGTCTCTAGGTCATGAAAATCAATATCGTGTCGCGGGGTTTCGATAACAACTTCATGTTGGCCCAGTCCGTTATACCTGTGGAATACCCCGTCTTTTCTTTCTTCCAGACTGCCCTCCATAGAAAAAGCTGTAAATTTGTTAGGAATGGCGCGAACCAACCACCCGGGACCGTTTGGCTCTGATTGCTCTTGTCTGAAAGCTGCGATTTCAGGCGGAGTTACTTCTTCATTCCCTTCGCAGAACGGGCAGAATCCAGACTGGGGCGAGCTAGCGCTGATTTTCATGACTGGGAAATCCTTGGGTTTCCAGCCTAGAGCCGATGATATGGATACCCAACGGTTTCTTACATAATCCCTTCTCAGCTCGTTCATATGTTGTTCCCCTCCTGGTTCTCTTCACCTGCCAATTCACCCACTCTATAAAACGTCATACGACTCTTCGCAATCAATCTACCCTTCTGATCACGCATATCTCCCTCGCCGACCACGATAGTGTTCCCTTTATGGATTACCCATCCTTCGCAAGTTACAGCATCACCTAACCCTATGGGAGTGAAATAATTAAGATTCATTTCCAAAGTAACCACATCGCAGTCAAGTGTCCAGGCAGCCACTCCTACCACAGTATCGAGTGCGGCGCCGATTAGGCCTCCATGTGCTCTTCGGTGCATATTTGAGAATTCTGGCCCTACGACCATTTGCATACCAGCTTTCCCCGAAGCCAAATACATCAAAGTAAAGCCAAAAGTATTAAAACCACAGATATGACGAAATCTGCTTACTATAGAGTCAAACAACACATCGTCTAAACCCCGGTTTTCAGCCTGTATATCTGACATCTACAGGGACACCTCCTTTACCATCGAAGGTTATGCCTCCATTAGGTGTAGACCATCGCTGCCTCCCGGTGTTTGCATATTTTCTATCTTTCTTCCTCAAATCCAGATCTTATACTGTATGCGCACAACGCCCTTTCTATAGCGAAACCGTTTCCACATTCACCTAATTATCAGGCCATCTCCCTCGTCGTCCATTAAAATATTCGCCAGCCCCTTGTGCTTGATGCTGTTTCTATATCTTGCACACCCTGGTTTCCCACTATCAGCTGAACAGGCCTGTGTTTGCAAATTCCTTAATTTCTTCTGGGGAATAGCCTAGGCTCTGCATTATTTCTATAGTATCGGCTCGATCTCTGGATTTCCCGCAGTGACGGTACTCGGGAAGAGACTCTGAGAACTTGATGGGATTAGCAATCTGTTTAATGGCGATCCCATCGGAACCGGGTACTTCAACCACCATGTTTCGCTCCTTGACCAAGTCGCTGTTAAACACTTCCGATAGAGTCAGCACCGGCACGCAGCAAGCATCAACCGAATCAAATATGGCCCTCCACTCGTCAAGTGTCTTAGTCTTTATTACCTCTCTCACTTCTCCCTTTACCTGGGCACCAGTCTGCATGTTGAGCCCCGCTTCAACTAAATCCGGTCTACCTATAGCCTCCAAGAAAGCTTTAATAAACTGCGGCTCAGCGCCTCCGAAGGCCAAATACCGACCGTCTTTGGTTTCATAATAATCATAAAGACCTCCGCCGTTCGTGAACACTTCTTCTCTCCCGATGTCTTTGCCGTCTACCAAAAATGTAGCTCCCTGCATAGCGTTAAAAGCGACTAATCCATCGGTCATAGATACATCAATGTACTGCCCACGGCCTGTATTTTGCCGGTATATTACAGCCGCCAAAATCCCGATTATAGCGTTGTTTGCTCCAGAAGCAACGTCCCCTATCTGCACACCAAGCACCGGCGGGCCCGAATCCTTTTTGCCCGAGTAGGATGCTATCCCCGAAAGAGCTACATAATTTAGGTCATGCCCTGCTTTGTCTCTCATAGGCCCGGTCTGACCGTAACCGGTCAATGAACAGTATATCAGCCGTTCGTTTACTGCCCTGAGGTTTTTATAGTCAAGCCCGAACTTCTCCATCACTCCCGGGCGAAATTGTTCGATTACGATATCGTAACCAGCGTCAGTTATAAGCTTGTGGATCACTTGCACTGCCCGCTCGTCCTTCAAATTCAAGGTCATAACCTTCTTATTTCTTCCTAACTGACACGATGCAGCTGACAATTTTGTACCCGGAACAAATGGGGGCATTAAATCAACCAGATCAGGTCTCGAACCTGAGACTATTCTGAGCACCTCTGCACCCATGTCGGCCAAGTTCATCGTAGCGTAAGGCCCGGGTAGCAATGTCGTAAAATCAAGGATTTTTAAGCCGCTCAAAGGCCCGGCCATTCTATCGACCCCTTTCTGTCATTCCGTGTATTTTGTCAAACAAAGTCTACCTGAGTTTTAACCCGGACATCCCTTCCACAAAATCCAATGCAAAAAGCGCCGCTCCAAGCGCTCCAACTATCTGGGGATCCTTGGCGACAGTCATCGACACCCCTAACTCCCTTTCTATAGCTCGAACAGCACCGACGTTCTTGGCGACTCCTCCCGTCATCATCACCGGTTCCCGCAGCCCAACCCGGGCAACCAACCCGGCAATCCGGCTAGCGATAGATGCGTGAAGGGCTCCAAGTATATCTTCTTTGCTGTGCCCTTCTGCCACTAACGATATTACTTCCGTTTCCGCAAAAACCGTGCAGATACTGCTTATCGTCAGCTTCTGCCGCGCCTTCAAGGACATCTCCCCAATCGCTTCCAGCGGCACACGAAGAGCACTCGCCATTACCTCCAGAAACCTTCCGGTACCAGCGGCGCACCTGTCATTCATCGCAAAGTGAGTTGGGTTCCCTTCTTCGTCAACGGCTATCACTTTGCTGTCCTGCCCCCCGATGTCGATAACAGTTCTAACCTCCGGAAACAGGTAGTGTGCCCCTTTGGCGTGACAGCTTATCTCGGTTACGGTCTTATCGGCAAAATCATATCTGCGCCGCCCGTAGCCTGTAGCTACCACATAGGCGATATCGCTCATATCCAAACCGGCCGAACTCAATACGTTGTTCACTGCTTCCTTCACTGCCTCTAGGCTAACGATTTCTAGCTGCACCACGCTATGCGCAACAATCTCCCTATCCCGGTTCATTATCACAGCCTTGGCCGTCAAAGAACCGCTATCCACTCCTAGGACATAAGCGCCTTCGCGTACATCATGCCCCTTATCCATATTAATCGCATCCTGGCTACTTTCCATGCTGTTCCTTCCTTCGTTAAAACAAATTTGTCTGCTCGAAGGTCTAATCTTCTTCCGCCACCCGTAAATCTATTTGTTAATCCAGAATTCATCCGGGGCGAGAAGGAACCCCGGACAAATTCATGGATTTAAGGGGGGGTTAGCTAATTGTGTGTTTATTAGTTCCTGCTCTTCTTGGCTTCGAGTGTTTCGAGTAACGCCTCAATACGCGTGTTGACGAGTTCGTCGATGTAGAACGACTCATCAACCATATCGCCTTCGAACATGGTACTGGGTATCCCCATGGTTCGCATCAATTCCTCGGCCATCAAATAATGTGACCGGGCGAAGGAACGGCAAGTTCTAGCTCCGTGGAGAATCACCCCATCGATGGCATATTCCCGGCAGAGCTTCTTCATCCTTTCGATAGTGATAGGATATCCTAGGTTAAGCTGGCATTCCAGGTGATTAATAGCTATCCCTTCGAGGGGATCCTCTGGATCAATCACGTCGGGCTCCTGCCAGAAAGCCATATGAGTATACCGGCCAGCTACCACGCACGCATCGTAATTCGCAAACTTGTTCGCCATCCACCCTAGCTTGTTCCAGTTCATTATTCCTTCCCAGAAGAGCCGGTACTTTTCATTCGGAACCGCCGTTACTCCATTGGCTATCCTTTCCTGAACTTCTTCTTTAACTGCTTGCATACACTCTATTGTCCCCGGCCACGCTGTAAGGTAATTCACTGGAGCGATGAATTGACTCCAATCGAAGAAACTCGCGGGTGAAGGGACGGTCTTACCTGCTAGCTCCATGGCTTCCATGCGGAGCTTTCCAACTTTCTTAGTGACCGCCATCAGTTCACAGAACTTGTCCCAGTTGTATGGACGACCGCTGAGCTCTTCCAACCACCGGATGAGATCCTTGAACTGCCTCACTATATATGCAACCTCGTCCTGGAACTCCTGACCGCTCATGTAGCCGGAGCCGTTGCGCCCCATGTGGTACGGTATAACAACGTTAAACCATGGTATTTTCTTCCCCCATAGCCGTTCAATAGACCAGTCCCACTGTGGTCCGCTGGAACAGCCGGGATAACAAGTAACGATAGCGTCCGGCGGAGGTATCTGAGCTGCGATGGGACCCGCAGGTAGATCCTCAGGAATACCTCTTTCGGCGAACATCACACAGCCCAGCTGGGTTCGGGCATATGAACAGATCTCCCGGTTATATCCCCGTCTCTCAGCATAAATCTGCGGTTCCTTCTCCTCATGCCTGGCGGCAACGCGGGCCCCGTAACCCTCGCCATGTATCCAGGCCATGTCTTGTGCTGCCATGAACGGGCCGATAGGTAGTCCTGTAGTGTAGACCACTAGTTTGCCCGCTTCTTTGGCATGTATCAGGTCTTCCCAGTATTCGTTTACGAGCTTGTTAACCAGCTTGCCCGATTTTACGCGATTAGCCTTCTTCGGTTCTGCCGTACTCATTCGTCTCACTCCCTCCTACCTAGAAGCCTCAGCCTTGCCCTTCTTAAGAGCCTCAATTTCGGCTATCTCCACAAAGGCCTCTATCCTCGTCCTCAGACTTTCCAGTGACACAACTTCATGTTCCACCTCAATTAAGAGATGAGGAATCCCCGCTTCTTCCAATGTTTCTTTGATATCAGGATAGAAGAACATATGCGGTTCACAGTATTTTGCCATCAAGATGATAATCGCACCAGCTCCGTGCTCTTTCGCCGCGTTTACCAAATACTGCTGCCAACTGGTCGTAGGATCAACCCGGGTCGGGCATGGTACCTTGGCGTTCTTTGCAATATAGAAGGATGCAATAGCTTTTAGCGGATCCGTATTTCCATCAATATCGATGTCGGTGTTGATATACCTGTATCCGTGGAAGAGATCGTCATCCACAACTACAGCACCAGTCTGTTCCAGCATGGTTAGTATATCGACTTTGGGAGCCCCACACAGGCTGCCCGATACGAATACACGTAATCCTTCCTGGTCCGCACGGGTTTCCCTGCTGGGCAAGTCTTTCAAAAGCTCCTGCAAAATTGCGTTATGCTCCTCCTTCGGCATAATCATGCTGGTCTTTACTATTGTCACCAAGTCCTTCGCACTCAGGGCCTCAGGATTGGACGCCCTAATTCTGTATATCTCCCTCATAAGGGAACGGTTCCTGTTATAGACACGAATACTTTCCCGAATGGACTCATCCGTGATTTCGTGACCTACGAACTTTTCTAGGTCGCGTTTCAGTTCTTGCAAGCCTTCCTTTATATCAGCCTGTGTCCAAGGCTGGTTACCTACAGGAAACCGGAAGAACATATTGCTGGCTTTGCGAAGAACAACGACCAAGGCCTCCCCTGCCCCGACAACCTGAATGCAGTAGTCACCCGATATGAAGCCATCCAAGAAATCTAAATACCCTTTTGCCGCCTGGTCGATAATACTGCGGCTAAAGCCACAGAAGAAGGGATAATAATAAGCATGTCCCGTCGTTACCGGCTCGTCAATCTCTTGAAGTATGATTGGGAGAGCCCCTGACGCGTGAACCAACTCTTCGGGATAGTGCATCCCGCACAAACCCACTACTTTACCGCCATGCTCCGCCTTCCACTGCTTCGCCTTTTCATAGGCCTGTTCCGCTATCTTTGACAAATTGGAGAGAATTTCGCTAAAACTCATACATTCAAGCACCTCCTTAGATACGGCTGCATCAATATCACTTCCACCTATGGTGTGTATGAGGCAACTCTTAAGTTTTGGCCCTGTAAACCTCTATGCCTTTTACCCTCCGAAGGACAGTCCCCCGTTTACGCTGATAACCTGACCTGTAATTACATCTGTCTCAGGCGAAGCCATGAACAATACGGCCTCAGCTACATCTTCCGCAGTTGGGATACCGAAAGGAGCTCGCTCTACAGCCTTTTGAAAAACATGTTTGGCATCGGTTCCCATCACCGCATCAAAGGCCGGAGTCCCTTGAATCACCGTCAAGCACACTCCATTTACGCGTATATTCCAGCGGCTAAATTCTTTTGCTAACGCCTTTGTCACCAGTATCAAACCTGCCGCAGCCGAACCTATCATCGATTCTCTCGGCGTTGGAGTTCTCCCCGCGTCGCTGGTAACGATCACGATCTTGCCGTAGTTCTGCTCTATCATGTGATCTAACAAAGCCCGGATAGCGTATAAGCGCGCAAACTGCTGTGAATTAAGACAACCTGCATAGTCATGAGGATCGAGGTCTCTGAAGAACTTCGCGTATTTTACAGTAGTAGCCCCGCTGGCAACCAAGATATCTACTTTCCCCATCTCGGCAATCGCCTTATCTGCCATATTCTTAACCGAATCATATTCCCATAGATCACATTCTATTGCCGTGGCTCTCCTGCCCATACCTCTAATGTCTGTTGCCACCCTGGTAGCCCCATCCAGGTTTTTGTCCGCAATAACTATGTCAGCTCCGCTTTGGGCCAGCTTCAGTGCCGACGCCTTTCCAATTCCATCCGCACCACCGGTTACCACTGCGACTTTTCCCTTTAAATCACTCAGCATTAGGCATTCACCTCCCTATGCTTAATTCTAACTCTTTCAACGCCGCCGCCTGTTTCTACTTCTTTAAACCATCTCCAAAGCGACCGCCATCGATACTCCGCCGCCGCCGCACAGGCTTGCTAACCCCAGTGTCTTGCCTCTCTTTTTCATCGCATACAGCAGCGTCACCATAATCCGGCATCCGGTAGCTCCAACCGGGTGCCCCAAACCGATCCCAGATCCATTGACGTTGGTAATCTCGCGATTTAAGCCCAATTCCTGCTCAACGGCGAGATACTGAGCCGCAAATGCTTCATTAATTTCTATGAGTTCAAAATCTTCTAATTTAAGCCCCGATTTTGACAGCAGATTCTTTATAGCCGGAACCGGGCTCAATCCCATGATAGATGGATGGCATCCTCCATAGCCGACCGCTTTAATTCTGGCAATTGGTTTCATCCCTAATTCTCTAGCCTTATCAGCCGACATTATTACCATAGCTGCGGCTCCGTCATTCATCCCGGAAGCATTGCCTGCCGTTACTTTTCCGATCTTGGGGACAAAAGCCGGCGGTAAAGCCGCAAGTTGTTCCATAGTAACGCCTGGTCTAAAATGCTCATCCTTGTCAAATACTAAGGGAGCCTTCCCCTTTTTCTGTGGGATTTCAACTGGAACAATCTCCTCTCGAAACGATCCATCCTTTGTGGCGCGCTCTGCGTTGTTATGGCTCCGCAGGGCAACTTCATCCATCGCTTCGCGACTGATATTGCAGTATTGGGCTAATAACTCCGCCGTGTAACCCATAATATAAGGCTTACCTCGACCCGCCTCCAGAATAGGACCTTCCTTGACCGGACCGTTTTCTGGCCCTGGCAAAAACTTTGACCCGCCGTATAACCCGTGAATCAGGTTATCGACAAAAACCGAATCCTGAAGGCGACAGCCCCACCTGGCATTTAGAACGCTAAACGGGACACCTGACATGTGCTCCACCCCACCGGCCAAAACCACATCGACAAGGCCTGCCTGGATCATGGCCATACCCGATACAACCGCTTCCATTCCCGACACACAAACCCTGTTTATCGTCACCGCAGTCGATGTCTCAGCAGGTACTCCTGCTAACAGCGCTGCGACACGAGCTACGTTATTGCTGTCAGGATGTTCAAACGCACAACCAAAGCGCACATCATTAATTAGCCCCGGATCTATCCCTGCCCTCTCGATTGCTCCCCGCATGGCTACCTTCGCCAGGGTCGGAGCATTTAGGTCCTTCAACGAACCCCCAAAGGTTCCTATAGCTGTCCGGCAGGCGGACACTATGACCACGTCTTTCATCTTATTCCTCCTTTCGTTCGGGCTACGCTAACCGCTTACTTCATCGCCACCTCGCCGCAGTTTACGCGGCGAGATGGACACTGTTCACAGCTATACTCTTTCCAGAACATGGATGCACATTGCCGCTTCCTCAATTCCTATGCTGCCTCCGCCATTCTGTGCTAAGGCGATTCTCGCACCTTCTACCTGTCTGGGCCCTGCTTCTCCCCGAAGCTGAGTCACAAGCTCGTGAATTTGGGCAAGTCCAGAAGCGCCGATTGGATGTCCTCTACCCTCCAGGCCACCGCTAGTATTGATAGGCCTGTCTCCACCTAGCTTAGTAGCGCCAGATTCTGCATACGGCCCCCCTTCCCCAGGCGGACAAAATCCCATACACTCACATTGGTGCAGTTCTCCATAGGCGGTAGCGTCATGCAGTTCTGCGGTGTCAATGTCTTCAGGACCAACTCCGGCTGCATTATACGCAAGCTTACCAACCCGCTCGCCGATATCTTCTCCGTCGTAATCTCGGTCCGAGCCTTGAACCAAAACCGATGCCCGGATTCTAACCGCTCTTCCCTTTCCATGTTTCTTTAAGAAGTTCTCGGAACAAACGATTGCAGCGGCTGCGCCATCTCCTACCGGGGCACACATCGCCCGAGTCAACGGGTAAATGACGGGAACGTCGTTCATTACTTCTTCAACTGACATCACGTTCTGATATTGTGCATATGGATTGAGCGAAGCGTGGAAATGGTTCTTGGATGCCACAACTGCCAAGTGCCTTTGGGTCGTCCCATACTTGTTCATGTGCCACCTTGCCATCATTCCGTAAATGTCCATGAAGACGCTACGCTGTGCATTTTCGTCTTCGGGCGGCAGCTCTATCGTAAGGTTTCGACCATATCCCATTAGACCATTGAGAGTACCTTCGATATTAGTCACGTCCATACAAGCAGAATAAGACTGGAGAGACTTGGCTTTGTCTGAACTCGTCAGTTTCTCCGAACCCACAGCGATAGCCACATCAACCATACCTGCCCTCACCGCCGTATAGGCAAGGTGAAGCGCTGAAGAAGCCCCCGCACATGCGTTCTCAACGTTGACTACCGGGATTTTATCGATGCCCATGCCTCTGAAAACTACCTGTCCCCGAATGGAGTGTTGCCCGTCAAACAAGCCCCAAAACGAGTTTGAAAAATAGCCTGCCTGCAGGTCTTTTTTATCAATGCCAGCGTCTTCTAGTGCGTTGATTATGACTTTTTCTGCCATGGAACGTACGGTTTCATTCTTGTGTTTGCCGAAACGAAGTATTCCTACCCCAATGATATAAACGTCTTGCATTTTGCTTGTACCTCCTTTTCTTACAAAAGTTGGGCATTACGATGACCAATTCAAAAGGCATATCTTAGCCGTTCACAGTTATTCTTATACGGTTTAAGCTAGATATTGCATATCTCCCCTCCCTGTGACAGTCTAGCGTGTACTACTACAAAACATCTTCAGATATCGGTCATGCAATAAATGTGCCAACCTAGTCGGAGTTGAATATCTAGTTTGAACCGTCGGAATTCAGACATGGATGTGCTGCGAGAAGCCCTGTTTTGGGAACGGGATCAGGTTACGACAAGGCATTGGATGACCAAAGAGCGGAGAATTCTTTACCATCATAAGCGAAATAGTTTCGTTTTCGAAACGCAAGGTCACAAGATCGAAACTGGGATCCTTTACCATTGCGTTATCATAGGTATTTGCATGCGAAAAAGCGGGGAACGCACTATTATGAAAATGCGGGTATACGCGGACTACTAGTAATAGAGTCTGAACAGTGTCGTCCTTGCTGAAACCGAGTATTTCTCTCTTCGTTCTGTAAAAGAGTTCTTGTTTTGACTTATCATGAATCATTGCATTTGTGGCAGCCCTTGTCCTACTGTCCTTCCCTAGGGCTGAACTTTTTTACAAGTTGTTAAACCATCTGAGGCAGGTAGAAAATGCCAATATTAACAACGGAAAGCGGTTAGCGTCATTGGGTTACGCGTTTCATGGGTCATACCTTAAGCCAATCGCCAAAATAAAGCGCTGGCGGTATCATAGCCGATTGTTGGCTAATGGCTGAAAAGGAGGGGGAAGTATCCTCATATAAAGCCAGGTAACTGAACCGCCAGCGTCAATAAACGCTCACCTATTAAATTGCCTTGACTAGCCTTATTTCCCAGAACTCATGTAGAGCTTGGTTCTGAGACTGTCCATCAGTTCTCCTCTCAAATCGGGATGAGCAATGGATATCAATTCCAGTGCTCGTTCCCTTCTACTCTTATACTTAAGCTTGGCAATCCCGTATTCGGTGATAACATAATTGGTGAAAGTCCGGGGTACACTCACCGGCGTACCCGGCGGTAATTCCGGAACAATGCTGGAAACCAGTCTGCCGTCAGGCATGGTACGAGCAGCGCTTAACATGTTGATGCCTTTTCCGCCTTCCGACCAATAGGCTCCGATCAAGAAGTCTAACTGGCCTCCGACACCGCTAACCATGGTATGACCTATCCCTTCGCACGTGCTCTGCCCGGTGAGGTCTATCATTAGAGAAGTATTCATAGCCACCATATTGGGGTGTTGGGAAATAAACCTTGGATCATTGGTGTACGAAGCCGGGTAAAGCTGACAACTAGGGTTTTCGCTGATATAATCATATAAGGCCTGGTCGCCGAGTACAAATGACGCTATACTGATTCCCTTGAATAAAGGCTTGCGAGAATTGTTGACTATACCGGCTTCGACCAGCTGCGGAAGAGCCAGTGGTAACATCTCGGTCAAGATGCCGAGATCTCGTTTGCCCCTCAATCCGGCGGCCACGGCCTCGGATATACCTCCCAGTCCCATCTGGACCGTATCCCCGTCGTTTATCAGTTCCAGCACGTATTCTCCTATGCGCTGTTCAACTTCGCTTGGTTCTCCTCGTTTAAAAGTCGGTATTGGGGCCGACCGTTCGATGATGTAATCGAACTCCGAGATGTGCATCCAGTTGTCGCCGAAGACGATCGGCATCTGGTCGTTGACCTCGGCTATGACGGTGCGCAACTGTCCCCTTTTTCTTCCCAGCCTTATGCTTTCTGCTGTGTAGAAACAAGTCGGACCTAGGTTCACGTACCCCTGTTTGTTAGGTTTGCTCACCATTAGGGCAAATACAGTAACCCTCTCTCCGTACTTATCCCCCGCGTCCATCGTGGTAGCTGGCCAGAAATCAGAGAGTTGGGCCTGGTACATTTTCCTCACAGTAGCTATAGCAAAAATAGGAGTGTGCGTGATCCTACCCTCCAACTGAGCCATGAATTTGGGGTCATACAGTTTGGAAGGATAAACTTGAATCGAATCCGTAATCTTCACGTTTTCCAGTTCGTCATGGCGATCTAGGATCGCGTCCAACATCTTATCGGAACAGGATCCCGTCCCTAAGGCAGTTCCTACTACGTCACCCGATTTCACAACCTTGGCAGCCTCTTCGTAAGTTGTAAGCTTTCTTTTGTAATCTTCCTGCCAATTCATGTTCCTAGACTACCTCCCTTGCCTTATCTCCCTCTGAATTCAGGAGCTGCTTTTTGCCTCGTAAACACCGCGATGCCTTCCTTGTAATCCTCAGTAAGAGAAGTTGTCATGACCCCGTGGCGCTCGGCTTCGAGCTGGCACTCCAGGAACGGTAGCATACTCTTGTTTATCAAAGCCTTGGACATCCCAAATGCCTTGGTAGGCCCGTTGGCTAACTGCCGGGCTATTTTCAAGGTCTCCTGTTCGAGCTCTTCCAGTGCAACCACCTTGTTAACAAAGCCCCAGGCTAAAGCCTTATCTGCCGTTATAACCTCGTCCAGGAATATCATTTCACTAACCCGGCCGAAACCCACGAGGAGCGGTATCATCTGAGTAAAACCGGCGTCCTGGCTTATCCCCACGCTGGTATATGCCTGCTTGAAAACCACTTTACTGTGGCAAATCCGCAGGTCACAAGCCGCGGCAAAACTCATCCCCACCCCGGCGCATATTCCGTTAATGCTAGCGATGATGGGTTTGGGAAGTTTTCTCATGTCAGATATCACCCTGGCCAAAGGAACCGTGAAATCCCGGAAAAACGCTTGTAAATCCCCATTGCCGTATTTGCTAGCTTCAGCGATGTCTCCCCCGAGGCAAAAGGCTTTTCCTGCCCCGGTAAGGATTACGGCCCGAACGCTCTCGTCGTAGCAGTCTTGAAACGCGGCAACCATTCCGTTGACCATATCGCCATTCAAGGCGTTCATAGCCTGGGGCCGGTTAAGCGTTATTGTACAGATGCCGTCTTCTTTTTTCCACACTACAGCTTCATTCGCCATGGAAAATCCCTCCTGTGATAATACTTGGTCTCCCTCCACGGCCGGTTACATCCGTTCCAGCCGTATAAAACCCCCTGACAGCCCGTACCTCTTTTCGCAAGTGACCGTTATCTCACCCCCTACCTCAAAGCCTGCAAAAATTCTGGCAAAGCCTTTTTGATATCGGTAACGAGTACGTAGTCAGCCATCTGGTTCATGTAAGCATTCTCGTCTTTGTTGACTGAGACTATCACCTTGGCTTCCCTTATTCCGACCGTAAACTGAACCTGGCCCGATACCCCCAGAATCAACGCCAATTCCGGTTGACATGTCTTTCCCGAGAGTCCTATCACCCTATCTTCCGAAAGCCATTTCTTATCCGTCGCGACGGGTTTGGAACAGCCGATTTCGGCCCCCAAAACGCTGGCCAGCTCTTCTACGAGCGGCAGGTCCTCCTTGTTTTCTACTCCTTGTCCCACCACCACCAGGGTCTTGGCCTTCCTAATATCCGTGCTCTCAGCATCTTTGGGTCTGGTCTCTATCATCCGTACAGTGGCCTTTGTCCCAGTTATTTCAAGTTCGTTCACTATCCCGCTGTCCGAAACCTTCTCCGCGCATGGAAAAGCCCCGGGTGCAAACGCAACCACTTTCAGAGAACTAGTTATAGTCTGCACCGCCACCGTAGCCCCCCCCAGGGCATTTCGCACCAGACCTACCTCCTGTCCCGCAGTCTCCACTGCTTTAACGTCGGTCAAACAGCCGGCATCGAGCTTTGCCGCCAGTCTACCTGCCAGTTCCTTACCTCTGCGATCCGAGGACAGTACGATTGTATCGCTCTCCAATACCTTCGACACTCGAGCGATAACAGAGGCTAAGGCGGCAGTATCAGCAATCGCAACCCCTTCAGCCTTAATCGACCACACGTTGACTCCTGTCGATGCCAGTTCTTCAGCTTGAGCGCGGTTGTTGATACTTATCGCCTTGATTTCATCACCGAGACCTGCCCGGCACAAGGCTCGAGCCGCCTCTATCAGTTCCAAGGCCAACTCGGTACTTTGACTGTATACGAGTGTACCTGCCATGCTATGCCCTCCCCAACAGGCCCTCGGCCCGCAGTTTTTGTACAAGTTCGTTGGCGCTCCCGACTTGTATCTTCTTGCGCTCGATTTCGGGAGCGAGATTGCTCAGGGTAGTCACCTTCGGTGTCGGAGCGGCGCCTAGCAGCTCCTGAGCGGACATAACTTTTCTCGGTTTTTTCCCCGCTTTCAGTATCTGGGTTACTGAAGGTATGCGCGGCTGGTTTAGGTCAGCCACAACCGTCAATACTGCAGGCAGAGTTACCTCCAATACTTCCTGCCCGTCTTCCAACGAGCGCGTAACCAGTACCTTGCCTTCGGCCACTTCTATCCTTTCCACATACCCTACCTGCGGCAGGTCGAGGAGTTCCGCTACTCTAGAACCCACCTGCGAGGAATAATTGTCCCCGCTACCTTCGCCGAACAACACTAGGTCTGGCGAGCCGAGCTGTTTGATGGCCTCGGCTAATAGCCCGGCACTGATTGAGCTCTCCATGTCTTCGCGTTCATCATAGATTATGAGATATGCTTGGTCTGCTCCGACAGCCAGAGCCTCCTTAACCGTATCTTCAAGCCCTTCTTTGCCTGCTGCCACCACGGTGACGCTGCCTCCGACCTGTTCTCTTATCAGAACCCCGGCCTCCAAGGCGTTTCGATCTATATTGCCGAAAGTTAGAGGTACGTCCTCCAAAATCGGCCTTCTGTTTTTTATCCTTACCTGCTGTAAGTCAGGTATCTGCTTCATCGCAACCACAATGTTCATCCTTTTACCTCCCTCTTAAACTCAACTGTCCTGTTCCCATTGAAACCAGCCTTTAACCGAACCGGAATTGAACTCCAGCCCCCCCTTCCGGGTACTCCCAGTCAAGCAGCTCCCGTCCACATGCTATGAGGCAGGTTCCACACTCCAGGCAGCCATCAGAGCTGAGGGTTACCTCTCCCTTAGAGTTTTGGCTGTACAGACCCGCTGGACAAACCAATACTGCCTTTCCCAATCGCGGATCCTTTTCTTTTCCCTCCTTAATCCGGATATGAAACTTGCTACTCTCCTTGAATACGTTAAGCCCAAGTTTACCCTTCAGTCCCGGGGTTGAGCTCATATCTTCCTCATCCTCCTGACATCGCCCAGAATCTTGCAAGCCTCTCTTACCCCTAGATAACGGCGAATAGTACTGTATAACCTATCTTTCGGACCTGGCGGGACCTGGTACAAGTCCTTTAATATGTTTCCTAGCAGTTCGGGGTAGTACTGAAAGAACCGGTGATTGTCGATCACAGACAAGGCGTCACGAAAGTTCCTGAAATCCTTGAGCACAAACGAATCCTCCAGTAACCGCTGGTACTGGCTGAGCGTAGCCCGACTGTAGTCTCCCTTTTCGCGGGCTCGCAACACGGTCTCAGCCGCGTAGTAACCGCTGGCCATGGCGTATTCCATTCCTCTTACGGTCACTCCAATATTTAAAGCGAATCCTGCCGCATCTCCTGCTACCAGAATGCCATCTCCGTACAGGGAGTTAAGGGCGTCAAACCCGCCTTCTGGTATGACGTGAGCCGAGTACTCTACCGTTTCTCCTCCCTTGACGAGACGGGCGACCTCCGGTCTTTCTTTGAACCGCTCCAGCAAGTCCGGTGCGGTAAGCTCCATTTGGTTTTCCGACAGGGCTTCGATGCTTATTACCAAGCCCAGGCTGATGCTCTCCAGGTTGGTATAAAGAAAACCTCCTCCAAACATTCCAGCGGTAACGTCACCCATGAAGAGCCTTGCTGTTCCTTCATCCCCTTCTAGGTTGAAGCGGTTTTCTATGGTCGCTGTGCCCATTTCTATTACTTCTTTAATACCTACTGCATAATGCCGGGGTCGAATATCCTTTCTCAAACCGGCCTTTTCGGCGACGAGAGACAACACCCCGTCACAAGCTATGACCACGTTGGCTCGCAGTTCTTCTCCACCTGCCCTTACGCCCTTTACTGCTCCGTTTTCCAGGATCACGTCATCCACCCTACTCTTGGTCACCAACATGGCTCCCTTTTGCTCCGCCTGCCGGGCCAACCACCGGTCAAACTTGGCCCTAAGGACGCTGTAGCTCTGGTAGGGGGGCTCTCCCAGTTCGCTCCCATCATACCTCAAGGTAATGGAGCGGCTTGGGGCAAAGAGGCTGACTTCCTCGTGCGCAATATACCGTTCGAAAGGCGCATTCTTTAAAAGCTGTGGGAAAAGCTCTCGTATCGGATTTAAGTAGATGCGACCGCCGGTCACGTTCTTGGCTCCGCAATAGTCTCCGCGCTCCAAGACCAAAACTTCTACACCTCGGTCGGCCAGGGTGTAGGCGGCGGCTAACCCGGCAAGACCCCCACCTACCACGATCACCTCAAATCCCTCGTTTGCTTCCTGGTTCGGCATCAACTCTTAACCCCTTTTCTCAACTAAGTATGTCTTCCTTCATTATTTGAACAGGATACTTCCGGCCACGATTATCTTTTGCATATCGATAACGCCCTCAATCTGCGGACCCATCACGGCATCGCGATAAAGTCGGGATATTTTGTAGTCTGTCATCAGCCCGTACGAACCGTGTATGTCCAGGGCAATTCGGGTCGCAGAAAAAGCGTTCTCGGCAACAATAACCTTGGCCATGGCTGCCTCGCGGGCAAAGTCCGCGTAGTCCTTGGTTTGGTTAGCCAGGTAACCCAGCCGGTAGGCCACCCAACGAGAAGCTTCGTACTTCATGGCTATATCGGCTATCCTTAACTGTATGGTCTGAAACTTGGCTATAGGTTCTCCCCGATGGGTTTTTTCTTTGGCGTATTTTACCGCTTCCTCGTATGCAGCGAGCAGCGTCCCCAAGGCAATCGCATTCATGCCAATTTTTCCGAAAGCGATACCATACTGGAGTATCGGGTAGCCGTAGCCGCGTTCCCCCAGCATGTTTTCCGCAGGAACCCGAACGTTTTTCAGGTAAATATCGACCAGGTTCCCTCCGTGCCAGCCGAGTTTTTCCCAAGGCTTGGATACACTGTACCCTTCACAGAACTTCTCTACTATAAAAGCGGTTATTTTGCCGTTTTCCTGGTCGCGGGCAAAAAGCACCATGGGGCCGGGACAAGTTCCGTTAGAAATGAATCTTTTGGTTCCGTTGATAACAAAGTGGTTTCCGTCCCTTACCGCGGTGGTTGTGATCTGCTTGGGATCCGATCCGGTGCCGGGCTCGGTAAAAGCAAACGAAGCTATGTGCTCCCCGCGGCAACACTTTGGCATGTATCTTTGCTTCTGTTCTTCAGTCCCGAAATTATTGATAGCCCCCAGCCCCAGGGTGTGCGCCGAAATAATCATAGCTGGACCGCACGAAATCCTGGCAATTTGTTCCAAGGCCATAACATAAGTGTCGTACCCTGCTCCCGCACCCCCGTATGCTTCAGGCATAGGCATCCCGAAAAGGTCGAGTTCAGCTAACCCTTCGATGACCTCTTTGGGTACCGCATTTTCACTCTCAATCCGCTCTACCAAAGGCTGAATGTACTGTTCGGCGTAGTCCCTGGCCATCTTTTGAATCAGTAGTTGTTCCTTGGTAAGAGTAAAGTCCATAAAGCCTCCTCCTTCTTCAGTTTGTCGGGGAATATGAGTGGTGATTACGCATGGTCCCGTCCCGGCACCTCCTGGTGCCGGGATTGCCAGAGACCACGCCTAGTTTTATCCGGGCTAACTGAGCAAAACCCTGCCCGCTTTGCCTCACACTAGATGCCGAAGATTTCTTCCGGAACCTCGATACACGTCGCGTCGGCGTTCTTGGCCACTTCCAGGAAAGCTCCAATTTCCGGAATGATATTCTGGACAAAGAACCGGGCTGATGCCACCTTCCCGAGATAGAAATGATAATCGTAGTGGTCTGAACCTAGTTCGTCAATCTTTTTCTGGGCAATCAGAGCCATCTCCAGGAGGAGTTTGCCGGCCCAGAGCTTGCCGGTAGCGTGCAAGAGCCTGGTTGCATACAGCTGGGCCATTCCGGGAGTGGCAAAGAGTTTCTGCAGGACTTTCAGTAGTTCGTTGTACTTGTTCCAGCCATCGATGTAGACCTCAAACTCTTTTTCAAACCCCGGAGCCTTCTTGTTAGCTTCGATAAAGTCTTGGATGTGTTTGAGCCAAGCCGCAAAGACCTGCCCCTTCTTCATGGTCATCTTCCGACCGACCAGGTCCAACGCCTGGATGTAGTTGGTTCCTTCCCAGATGGGATATATCCTGGCGTCCCGGTAAATTTCGGCAATGGGATATTCTTCAGAAAAACCGTAACCTCCATAGCACTGCAAGGCTTCAGATATGCACTGTAAAGCCACGTCAGAACAATAGGCTTTCACGATGGGAGTGTTTACCTCTAAGAAGACCTTGGCCTGCTGGACCAGGTCCGGGTCGGAGCTGTACTTCTCGATGTCCACCCAGTAATAGGTCTGGATAGCCATAGCCCGGAAGGCTTCGATATGAGCTTTCTGGAACATCAGCATCCTTTTTACGTCTTCGTGTTTGATAATGGCACACCGTCCGGCTTTCGGATTGGTAGTAGCACGACCTTGTATCCGTTCCTGACAATACTTCACCGCGTTGTGATAGGCCGAGGCTGCTAGGGCACACCCTGAAAGACCGGACATTAAACGCTCCTCGTTCATCATCCGGAACATCTGGGCCATACCCTGTCCGCTACCGTCTTCGCCTGGAGGATCACCCAAGAGGAACCCCTTGCATTTGCCTTCCTCACCGAAGTTGAGTACGCAAGTGGGTGAGCCCCGGTGCCCTAACTTGTGCTCGATGCCAACGCAAGTAATGTCGTTCCATTCTCCCGGATTCCCGTCAGCATTCGGCAGGTACTTCGGTACCACAAACAACGACAAACCCCGGGTTCCTGGGGCAGCCCCTTCGATGCGGGCCAAGACTAGATGAACGATGTTTTCCGTTACATCCTGCTCGCCACCACTGATAAAGCATTTGGTACCTTTGATCAAATAAACGCCCGGCTCATCGGTAGGTATCGCCCGAGTCGTGGCATCCCCGACGTCAGAGCCGGCCTGGGGTTCAGTAAGAACCATGGTTCCTGCCCATTGCCCGCTGTACATCTTAGGCAGGTGAATTCGCTTTAGCTCTTCGCTACCGAAGTCACGGATAAGACCGGCAGCCCCTGAATTAGCCAGCCAAAGGGTTTGGATAGATGGATTGGCCGCGATAAAGTACTCGTTCAAGGTCCAAACTACGGCCTGGGGTAGAGCCGACTCGTCATCCGGATCCACGTTAGTAGCTGCAAACCCGTTGTTAACGATGAAGTAGTAGGCATCCTTGGTTGACTGGGGGGTAATGACTTTACCGTTCTCGAACTTGCACCCTATTTCGTCCGAATCTTTACAGGACGGCGCAACCATCTCTTTGGCACCTTTAAGGGCATTTTCCAGGATAAAATCCAAATCGTCTACCGTGTAGGTGTCCTTGAAGCGCTCGGTCTCAAACACTTTGTTCATGTCCAACCATTCTTTGAGAATAAACTTCTGGTCCCTGGTGGTGTTCATGAATGTTGACGGCATCTCTGTTCTTTCCTCCTTTTTCCTTCTGTTGACCAATTCAGACTCTCGTTGACCCGATGGTGCACAAAAATTCCTCGGTTGCTGCTAAACAACGAGAACGCCCCGAAGGTATGTGGTGATTTTACCCGAGAGGACTAAAACCGTTACTCTGCTTACAATAGCGAACATTCTCGGAGCAGCAAGCGACTACCCTTCACTAGTGTTCCGGGGCCCCACCTCCTCTTACTACCCCCTGCTCTTAACAGCCCATGCATTAATATCCACATTATTCACTGTTTATTAAATTAAGTTTTATCGTCCGCTTTGCCGTAGCCTATCATCCACGCTATTTCTAACGCGCGTTTTTACTTTTATTATAGGCCCGTGAGTTTATGTATAGAGTTATTTCTTTGTATGTGATCTATTTCTGTCTTAATAAATATCACCTGGTCTGCAACTTGTCAACGGTTATTTTAAAAATAAAAACTTGACAATTATGCTAATAACAGATTTAAATATAAAGGACTACTATCGCAGTGCTGGCTAAACAGGGGTAGAGTTCTCCATAGTTCTTGTCATTTTAGCAGTATTCATCTGCACAATTCCCAGAACAAGAAGATTACGTGGAGGTAACTGAGTTATGTTAGATTTTACTAATTTTCTATGTTTTCGTATAAACGCCTTGTCGCGAAGAATAAGCCGCCTTTATAACAACAGGTGTCTGGAGCACGGGGTCACAGCGTCGCAGTCTTTTGTCATTTTTGATGTTATGGATCATGAAGGAACCAGCGTCAAAGACATTGCCGAAAGGATTCAACTTGACAGTCCTGCGGTCACCGGGTTGATTGACAGGTTGGTTAAGGAAGACTTGATTGAAAGGAAAGAAGATCCTCAGGACAGAAGAAGTTTGAAGATATACCTAACTCCTAAAGGGCGCGAACTAGCTGAGACCAAACTGGTGCCGATGGCCAACGAGTTCAATGAGTATATAAGAGATACGGTAGACCCTAACATCGTAGACATCTTTCGTCACTCACTCGACTTGATGGATACACGTCTTAGAAACGCCTAAGTCGAAAACCGATTCCCTAACCGACATCATTCTATATCCCCCATCAGGAGGCTGGCTATGAATTGGGCTGCGAGGATGTCCTCCTGTGAGTTACGGCTGGCGGCCACAATCGCTATGCCTCGGTGGTCAGCTAGGTGTTTACGGGCTCGCCGTACCGCAGTTAGAGCCGGCTGGATTCCTTTCTGGGTCAAGGTGCGGGCTACAGTGCCGGTAATAACGGTAGCCTGTTCTTGAAATGCGGCATCGAAAGC
Organism: Syntrophothermus sp.; assembly: GCF_013314835.1. Lineage (NCBI taxonomy): Bacteria > Bacillati > Bacillota > Clostridia > Eubacteriales > Syntrophomonadaceae > Syntrophothermus > Syntrophothermus sp. The sequence continues at coordinate 3,308 of NZ_JABUEX010000013.1, read as the reverse complement.
GACTCCACCGGTATCGGTAACAGCGACCACCACCCGGTTTTCCATGCTTACCAGTTTGGGAGTTTCAGCTCCCATGTTGGGCACCACCGCCTCCACCTTACCGCCTGCGGCATAGATTCCAGCCAAAAGCTTCTGGCATCGCGATAATCTCTCTTGTTCTGATCCCACTCTCGGTTCCGCCACTATTACTATCCCTGTGCCAACCTCTGTAGCCTTTCTAGCCGCTTCCTGACCGATCAGATCAGGCGAAACTGGAACCGGAACCCGAACGTTGTCCGGGCTAGCTCCCAGTACCAAAGCAGCCCCCGCATCCAGTGCACTTTCCAGGGTAGTGGACATGTCTATCACATCTACGATCATGACTACAAGTCCTTCCCGCGCCGCCTGCTGCGCGCCGCTAGCATCGGTGGTAACACTAATCTTTTTGTACCTTACCATATTTGCCTCCACCTCCAGGCACAAAAGAAAGTTTCCCTCGTCTCATGCGGCCGATAACAGTCGCCGTCTCGGCCCCAGCCACCTGCTTGATCTCATCCAGATCAGCATTCTCTATGACATGTATCTCGTTCTCAAAGTGTTCTACCAGTTTTTCTACAGTCCGAGGCCCGACCCCCGGCAGCATGGCCAAGGGAACCCGGTAATGGTAAGGGACTGTCTCAGAACTTTTTGGGTTTTCGACCCTGTCCCGTATCTGGCAGATGCGATCCCAAACCCCGAGAACCATCTTCCTGTTGCCGCAGCGGTCGCAAACCGTCACCGGCGCTTCGCCCGTCGCGATAGCACTGCATAGTGGGCAGAAACTGCGGTGATACTTGCCTAACATCGGATGCATCCCGTAGTTCGCCAAAACCTGTCTTCCTTTCTCGCCGCGAACAGCCCTCCGCACTTCGGCAAAGCTGGGGTTTTCCATCAACAGGCAGTTATACTCCCTACCCAAACTGGCTAAAGAATGGGCATCCGAATTTGACAGAAAGCAAAAAGCATTGGTTTCACTTATCATGTGAGCCATTTTGCTATCGGCAGAGAGCCCGAGTTCCAAAGCTTCTACTTTCCCAACGTCATCCCCCAGCCCCACTGCTAACCGTTCAATCCAGCACCCGTACGCCCCTTTGTGCGGGGTAAAAGCGTGGGCCGGGCAAAACACGCCGCCGAGTTCCACAGTTGCTCGCAACAGTTCTTTGGCCGTGACCCGGGCTTTGGGTGTAGAAAGGTTCAAATTGGATACGCGAGATTTTAGAAAGACTCGGAATTCTTTCACCGCAGTCAGGTCGGGCAAATAAGAGAGAAAATGGGCCCCCTCCACGGTCTCCACTTCGGCTCCCAACAACAGAAGAAGACCACTACCGCTTGCAAGCCCTCCATCCGCTGCGGGTAGGAGAGCCCCTGATTCCAGCATGGTCTCTAATTCTTGCATTACCAGAGGACTAGCCGCATCGACTATGCCTACGACATCCAGCCCTTTGCGCCTGGCCCCCCACAATATCAGGTTACTCAAGGTAAGCTGGCTGGAAGCCGTCACTTTTACCGGTCTTTCGCCCGCCCGCCCTATATGAACGTGCAAATCCGCATAGTATTTTCTCATCATACAACCTTCTACATTTCTCAAACTAATAGCGATGGTATCTTCAGAGCCGGTTACCTTCTTGTCACCGGTTGTCTCTCTCTCAACCGACCTTTAGTTTAGGCTACCGGTTGAAGAGTTGGATAAGAAAACTTTCGTGATATGATAAGATAATAAGTGAGGTGAGTTTTGTGAATACATGCAAGAACTTTTTAATCAAACTGATCGATGAAATTCCAGAGAATCAAGTGCAGGAAGTCATCGATTTTATCCTTTTTCTAAAGAACAAGAAGGATAATCAAATATTTAAGGATTTGACATTAGCCAGTGAGAGTAGCACAGGTTTTTGGGATAATGACATTGACGATGCGGTATGGAACGATGTATAAGCAAGGCGACATTTTATTGATCCCTATACCCTTTAGTGATCTGACTTCCAATAAGAAGCGCCCTGTTATTGTTTTGTCCAACGATGACTACAACAGCAAGACCGAGGACGTCGTGGTTGCCGCCATTACTTCGAATGTGACTACAAAAGATTACATCGTAATGCTGACCAACAACGACCTTGAGGAAGGGACGTTGAAGGTAGATTCGTGCATAAGAGTGGACAAAATCTATACCTTGTCGCAAGGCATCGTTATCCGTAAGTTCGGTGTTGTAAAAAAGTACGTCATAGAGGCTGTTAGAAAAAAGCTCTACGAGTTAATATAGAACTGCCTCGGACTTTCAATGTTTCAGCCATCCTGGCCGTGTGACCGGCTGTGTTTTTTCACTACTCCTGATGGCCTACAAATACTATCCTTGGTCTTTAGAAACCGGTCTCTTAAGACCGTTCAGTACCAAGTGCTGAATAGCGACGATGCTCTTTCCGTCTCTTATGGTACCGTCCAGCACCTTGTCATACGCCTCATCTAGGGGCATTTTCACCACTTCCAGGAACTCATCGCTTTCGGGAGCGGCTGCATGCTGTTCCACATCCCTCGCTACGTAAACGTGTACGACTTCGCTAGTAAAGCCGGGAGTCGAATAATATCTAAAAACCCGTGTCCAGTCCCGGGCAACTAGGCCCGTTTCTTCCAGCAACTCCCGGCGAGCGCATTCCAGGGGATCTTCTCCCGGTTCCAGCTTCCCCGCCGGGATCTCCAACAACACCTCTTCTACCGGCTTGCGAAACTGCCTGACCAGGTACACCGCTCCTTCAGAATCAACCGCCACCACCGCTACCGCCCCGTTATGCTCCACAATCTCCCGCGTTGACTGCTTCCCATCAGGCAGAAGCACCGTATCCACCCGTACTGACATTATTTTCCCTGCAAAAACCTTATCGCTGTGCAGGGTCTTTTCCACAAAATCCACTTCGAAACCCCCTTAAATCACACTATTCTTTCTTTTTTACCCGCATAAACACTCCTCAAGGCAATAACAATACTAACGGAGGTGTTCTCATGATAACAGTGAGCCTGAAAAACGGTTTTATACTTGTGGGAAAGGTCAAACATTTAAAGCAAATCTTGTCTAAGCTACCCCCGGACATGAAACTTCTCGATTACGCACGACTCTCCCTGCATTGAAAGACATCCCCAAACACCCATGTGATCTAAGGCATTACGTGCAGAAGGGTCTGTCAAGTTATTTGTGTAAACCCCATTTAGTAACTAAATCATAGGTAGGGCTCGACTCTTTCCTTGAACAGGATTATCAGTTGGGATAGAATCAATCCCCAGTTCTTAATCGAAACAGTCCA
>NZ_JABUEX010000086.1:0-7029 GCF_013314835.1 Syntrophothermus sp. | reverse complement strand
CGTACTGGATGCGATGGGAAAAGACATGATAATAGTCGAGACAGTAGGAGCGGGGCAGCAGGAAGTAGACATCATCAACCACGCTCACACCGTGATAGTGGTGCTGGTACCGGGCATGGGGGATGCGGTACAGGCGATAAAGGCGGGGATAATGGAGATAGCGGACATATTTGTGATAAACAAGGCGGACCGGGAGGGAGCCGGGAAGCTTTATGCTGAAGTGAACATGATGCTAGACATGTCGCCGTCGTTTCCTGGGGGCTGGAGGCCGCCGGTTATAATGACCAAGAACATTTACGACCCGCATCAATTTGCCCAGGACGTAGAGGTACTGGCGGAGAAGATAGAGGAACACTACAAGATGCTGATAGAGAACAACATTTTAGGTGAGCGGCAGAGAAGGAAGGCCTTATACGAGCTTAACGAGGCACTGAGGGGTTATATACTGGAGCCGATTTTAGACAAGCTGGTAAGGACGGGAGAATTCAGCCAGATGGTAGAACAGCTGGTAGCCAAAGAAGCTGACCCGTATACGCTAGCTGAACAAGTGGCCAAAAGGTTTATGAACGGATCCTTAGGCTAAAACGAGAATGATAATTCTAAGAGGGTGGGTTTTACGGTGTTGCCCGGAGTACGAAAGCCGAGTTCTCCGGGCAGTTCTATTTTTGGCCACAGATGCACACAGACCCGGCACTCAGCTCGAATCTTGATTAGCGACTAGCGTTTTGGGACCTACTGTCATGTGACAACTTCGGTCAGCTGAGTGCCGGGCTGATGAACACGGAGGATGTAATGTATTATAAACAATACATAACCGGTATCAGAAGAAAAACAAACACCTTTTTGACATTTGCTCGCGCAGTTATGGAGGCCTTTTAGGAAGTAGGCTGCGCTACAAATGCGGGAGGAGTGGGTTACTATGCATACAAAGAACAGCGGCTGTTTTTTGATGGGAGTCAATTACTGGCCTCGGGCTAAAGCGATGTACTGGTGGGAAAGATTTGACTTAGACGAAGTAAAAAAAGATTTCGAGAGGATAGCAGAATATGGTCTGGGCTTGGTGAGGATCTTCTTGGTTTGGGAGGCCTTTCAGCCCACTCCTAAGCAGGTATCCGTAGAGAACCTGAAGAGACTGATAGCTGTGGCTGACTTGGCCAGCGATACCGGAATTTCTTTAATGCCCACGTTATTCTGTGGCCACATGAGCGGGGTAAACTGGTTGCCGGAGTGGGTACTAGACGAGGATTGTATTCGGCAACGGTTTCCCGTATATACTGGAGGAAGATTGCATTTTCGCGGGCTTAAAAACGTTTACACCGATAAGGTTATCAGTAACGCCCAAGAGTTGCTCTGCAGGGAGGTAGCTCGGGCCATGGAGGGGCATCGTGCTCTGTTTGCTTGCGATCTGGGCAATGAGTCTTCTAATTGCTTTGTTCCCCCGGATCGAGAGACAGCGAGATCCTGGTTAGAGACTATGGCTGGAACCTTGAAAGCAAATGGAGGAGGGTGCATGGTTACTTTCGGGATGCATGCTGAGGACCTGGAAGAAGACCGGGCTTTGGGACCCGGCGAAGCTGCGACTGTTTGTGATTTCCTTTCCATGCACGGATACCCCTTTTATCGGAAATGGGTCGATGATCCCCTGGACTACGAGGTACTCCCTTTCCTAGGTGCTGTGACGGAGTGGCTGGGAGAAAAACCCGTGTTGTTTCAAGAGTTCGGTATACCGAGCTATCCGGTGATACCGCCATTCTTGAAAGGTGATGAATCGGATAGACTACGGGGCCGGCTGTGGGATGAAGAAACAGGGGCAATTTACTACAGGCACGCACTGGAAAGGTTACAACAGGAGGGGATGATAGGGGCTGTGGCTTGGTGCTTCGGAGATTACGTTCCTGGCCTGTGGAATCATCCGCCGTTGCGGGAAAACCCACATGAGAGGTTTTTCGGTCTTTTCAGGTATGACGGGTCAGCTAAACTGGCGGCCGAGGTGGCGCGGGAGTTTGCTGGAAGCAGAAAGGTCAGGACCGTTGCCATGGAGGTGCGTTACAGGCGCCCATGGTTAGATGAGGAGAAACCGGAAGTTTTCTATCTCGATCCACAGGCAAATCTTAAGCGATTGTATAGAAAGTACAAGGACTGGACAAGACTTTCGGCAATTTAGCGATGAACGAGGGGGAACTGGCCATGAAAATTGCCCTGTTATCTCCCATCGCGTGGAGGACTCCTCCACGCCATTATGGACCGTGGGAAAGAGTAGTTTCGCTATTGTGCGAAGGTTTGGTGGAAAAAGGTATCGATGTGACCTTGTTTGCCACTAAGGATTCACAAACACGTGGTAAACTCGACTATATTTGCCCGGCTCCTTATGAGGAAGATAAGAGCATTGAGCCTAAGGTATGGGAATGCCTCCACATAGCTCATCTATTCGAGCAGGCTAATCAATTTGATCTGATACACAACCACTTCGATTTTTTGCCTTTGTCCTACAGCCGGTTGGTTGATACGCCGATAGTGACCACAATCCACGGTTTTTCTTCACCTCGAATCTTACCGGTTTACCAGCAATACGCTGATAGAAGTTATTACGTGTCGATCAGTAACGCGGACCGTCACCCCACTTTGAACTATATTGCCACTGTATACCACGGCATAGATCTCGAATCTTTTACTTTTCAATCGGAACCGGGAAACTATCTACTTTATTTTGGCCGTATTCATCCTGACAAGGGTGCTGCGGAAGCGATTCGGATAGCCAAGACATTCAAGATGAGACTAGTAATGGCTGGAATTATTCAGGATGATCGTTACTTTGAGCAGGAAGTAACCCCGCATTTGGACGGGGAGTTCATAAATTACGTAGGATCTGTGGGGCCTGGTGACCGCGACCGCCTTTTGGGAGGGGCATATGCCTTGGTTCACCCGATTGCCTTTGCCGAGCCTTTCGGTTTAAGCGTGGTTGAAGCCATGGCCTGCGGTACCCCGGTTGTGGCCTTTGCGCGGGGATCCATGCCAGAGGTTATAAGGGATGGGAATACCGGATTTTTGGTCGAGTCGGTGGAGGAAGCAGTCGAGGCTTTGACGAAGATTCCGGCTATTGAACGCATCGCCTGCCGCCAGTGGGTTGAGGAACGTTTCAGCCAAGAGAGGATGGTTAACGATTATCTCAAGGTATACGAGAAGGTGCTTGAGTTGGAAACCGCTAAGAGAAGTCGCGCTCAGAGCGTATGGGGTAAGGAAGAGTTAATATGCGATGAGGGAAACTATCGAATACGGCGGTTGACCATAAAGCCAGGGCAAAATTTAAAGTGGACGTCATCTACTCCGGTAAAACAAGAGTGGATGGTGGTACAAGGCGCAGCCAGTCTAAGTTTGAAAAATCAGAAAGTACTTTTGAAAGAAGGAGAGAGCATCAACCTTTCTCCGGAATTCGAACTCGAGATAGCCAGTGCAGGCGTGTGCTCACTAGTGATGATCGTAACGGAGGTCAGGGACACGTAGCCACAGTCGGGAATAGTATTCCGGCATAAACGCCAATTCTAATTTTTCGTCAGCTAAGACTCGCTCGCGTATGAGCTTCGGAATCAGGTCTCCTACCGTGGCCGTAGCTACACATACATAGGTATCGGCGGCGCCATAATACACTAAGATACGGTCGTTTTCATCCAGTACTTCTTTGTCAGTCTCAGGAACTGCACCACAAGTGAATACCACGTTTGGAACCCAACAGTTTCCTACAGTTCCCATTTCGTACCCGGTTTCCGGAGAAAGGATGGGGTTCGGCGATCGATACAGAAGCCGTTCGGGGTTACGAAGATCAACCAGCAGTACGCCCAAGCGATAGACTCGCTTCGGATCGACTCCATGATAAATCATTAACCAACCGAACTTGGTCTTAAGAGGCTGAGTGCCTGCTCCTATTTTGAGTGAGTCCCACATTCTGCCGGAACGTGGTCCGAGAATGATGGAATGTCTATCTTTAGGAATTGGGAACTCTAGTTTGTCAAGGTAAGATACCCAAACACTCGGTTCGATTCGGTGATAAATCACGTATTTACCGTTTATTTTTTCGGGGAAGAGTATCGCATCTTTGTCCCATATGTCTTCAAAAGCAAGACCCAGTCGCTGCCACCTGTCGAAACGCCTGTTTAAAAAATCGCCAACCTGAATAAAAGCTGCCGCTATCTGGGCGATTACACCGTCATAAGCGGTGTACAGCATGAAAATACGGTCGTCTATTATGACTACTCGCGGGTCTTCGCAGCCTTTGTTTTCTTTGCTGTCTTGAGGGGAAAATATAGGATCTGGCAGCCGCTCCAAGACGCTGTAGCCGTCGGTTATGGCTAAACCAATACGGGAAACTTCATCCTCACCGAAAGCTCGGTAAAGGACGTAGACCCGAGAGCCTATTCGCAGTGCGGCAGCATTGAGGACGTATTTGCTTTCCCAAGGATGGTCTGCTATGGGTTCGAGAATTGGGTTGTCGGGATATCTGACCAAGGGCTGGGCTGGAGGGAACACAGGGGTATCCTGAGCCACGACTACCACGTCTTTTGGACGTATTCCCAAATGAGCGTCCAAGATATTGTTACCTGCTTTCCCTTCTCCTATTAGTTGAACCATGCCTTGCCAGATTTCATCCGAATGGTAACCGAGTTCAGCATATATCTCTTCTAGCAGGTCATGATTGAACCATTTTTCTTCGACGTGATTAGACATCGGGGTAGGGATGCCTCTTCCTCCTTTATAACTATAGCTAGACCAGCTCCAAGCGGAACAGGGGATAAAGGTTCCATCGTCAAGAACCTGGCTTAGCCCGTAGCTGTCTGTCATCAGCCGGAGAACCTGAGCTTCTTCGTAACGGCCGTTTTCGGCTAACCGTTGCGCTAAACTACGGAAGTGCCTAACCAGGGCTCTGTGGTGGAAGTTTTCAAACAGGTTGTTTGCAGTAAATGCCCCTGTTTCGTAGCGGCTTACAAGCGAATTTTTTATCTTTTCCCCAAGGTTCTTTCTTTCTTTGGCATAAAGCTGCCACAAGACCGAGTAATTTTCAGCCATTACCATATATCTTGCTATTGATAGGCAGAACCTGAGTCTAGGATAATCTCCTCCCATACCCCGAATCAGAGGCCGGACAACTATTCGAGTAGTCAATTTATTGAAGTCTGAAAAGCTTCCCAACCTCAGTTTACCGTCTAGAGTTCCAGGCCCGACGACGATAGGGCGGATTTCGACTTCTTCCATATCATCTGGCTTCAAATTGTCCAGGATCCAAAGCAGTGACATATCTGTAAAGTTTCGGGTTTCAAGTAAGTTGGCCAAAGTGACGGCATCTCGGGCGTCTATTCGGTTTAGAAGCTCGCGCGAGCTTTGACAGCTAGCAGGTATCAACAAGTTGCGCGGGGGAAAGCGCAGGAGCGCCTCTCGAAAAAGTCTGGTGCTTATGGAAAACATTTTAGGGTGAGGAAGAAGTTTGAATAGGTGATCTACGACTTCCCGGGTACCCTCTTCAGTGTAAATGTCACCGGGAAACAAAATTCCCATGGTTTTATCGACTTTTTGCACGAAAGATTGGATATAGGCGGCAATTTCTTGAGACGTTGCGTCTTCAGGGGCACCTAAAGATTGATGTACAAAATGATTGAATAGGTCAACGTAGCGCTTTTGTACACGGTTGAACAGAGGTTCGGTAGAAATGACTTTTCCGCCTTTTCCCGGGATTTTCTTAGGCAGGACTATAGGGATTCCGGGTACGAATTCCATATAGTGGGCTGGGACTAAAGGAGGATTGGTTTCCATGGATGCCTTTTTCCACATTTCTATGAACCGGGGGCGAGATCGGTAGAAGGCATTAATGACCGTAGTCTGATCCCAAGGGAAAACATCTGTAACATGGTATCCTGGCGTTTTTTCATGCATGAGATGCTGAAAATAACGGAGATGAGCGAAAAAACTGGCTGCGTAACCGGCAAAAACAGCAGCAAGGGCAGAGAGAATGTCTTCTCTGGAAGTAGGAGGAGAGAACCAGTAGTGGAACAAAAAGTTGTGAACGATTTCAGCCCACATATCATGAGGGAAAACCGGTCTCGAACCGGGAAATGAAGAAAGGTTTTCTAAGTGTTCGTACGCGGCTCTCGGTAGACACGAACGGTAGACAGGTTTATACTGGCTGAAACCTCGCCGGAACAAAAGGAGCATATTTTCGACGTCGAATTCAGGAGGGCATGTTTGGTTCGGCCAGAAGCTGCCTAGAATATCTGGGGTTTTGATGATCAGCTTATCTTTATTTAACCATTGCTCTTCGTCACGCTTGATACATGCAAAGATTGTTGCAGCGACATCCTTGATAAGGTTGTTAGTGGTTTCCAAGGACTCGGTTCGTGGGTTTGAGCTGAGTTCAACTTGACAAATTTGTTTTTTCCAGCAAACAGCTCGGGTTACAAGCCACGGATCGAAGCCGTAGCCATAGCTTATATCTTCCCACAAAGTAGATTGAGCGCAATAATCTTCGACCAAGTCGTGAGATATGGCATAGATCCCACTCAAAGTATTTTTCAACCTGTAACCGTAGAATGTCTCTACCAAAGGAGTTACAAAGATGTTGTCGGCTAATTCGTAACAGGGGTCTTTACGAAGGGAAGCAATGACCAGGTCATATTCCGAGCGGATAGGGTCAATTATTTGCTTGACCTGTTCTGGCTCGAATTTAGCGAGCTCTTCACAAGAGAGGTAAGAAGAGAACAACAATACATCAGCTTCTATTTCTTTGCCGATTTCTAATACCGTTCTTACCGTGTCCTCACGGTTTGCGTCGTTAGCAAATAGGGCAGAAGTGAGAACAGGGGTATTGATTCGGACTTGTTTCACGGTTTCAACCAAGTCTTTATAGGTTGCAGTTTCAGCGGAGCACACTATCAAGGGACGGATTTGAGACACAGAAGAAAGACCTTTATCTATCGTCTCAAGCGCGTGTTTGAATGATGCGGAGTTTCGATACAAGGGAAATCCGACTACCAGGTCGACATTCTC
>NZ_JABUEX010000085.1:0-7128 GCF_013314835.1 Syntrophothermus sp. | reverse complement strand
GGTTTGCCGCCGGCTTCCTTCAGATTCCACCTCGCGATGGACACCCTTGCCTTAGGCTAATGGCTACTGCTACCTTCGCCGCTCGGGACTTCCACCCTATAGCCAGCGCCCATGCCGGGCGCACATAAAAACCTCTCGTCCTCGAAAGGGACGAGAGGTTTCTTTCCTCCCGCGGTACCACCCTACTTGGCCTGGATCAAGCCCGCTCGCCAGGATACGGGATGATGTAGCCCCGGTTACCCTTGCAATCAAAAAAGCCTTCCGCCCATGGGACGGAAAGCTTACTTTCCGCGGTACCACCCAAATTGAACTCGGTCCGCTCTTTGCAGGATACGGGATCTGCCATCCGATATCCCCTTCCTTTTAACGGTGGAAGTCTCCGCCTCGACCTACTTGCCGCTTGGCGGTTTCAGCCGGGAGTTCAGAAGGGAACTTCACTCCCTTTCCTCCTAGAGATGCTTCCAGTCACGGCATCTCCTCCCTGTAGGATTCCGTGGAGCTACTTTCCTTCATCATCACTTTTCCGGTATTAGATTACTTTGAGTGAATCATACCATGCAAAGCATCCTCTTGTAAAGAACTTCGTGAAAGATTTGAAACAATATCACAAAAACGGGTTGTGCTTGCGTTCAAATCCTACCGTCGTGGCCGGTCCGTGCCCCGGATAAACCTTCACGTGGTCCTCGTAACACATTATCTTGTTGTTTATGGACTCGATCAAAGTCTTGAAAGACCCCCCGGGGAAGTCGGTCCTGCCAATCGAGCCAGCGAACAACGTGTCTCCAGCAAAAATGATGTCACCGGTTTTAAGGCAGACGCCGCCCCGAGTATGTCCTGGAGTGTGGATGACTTCAAGTTCTATCGTGTTTCCGATCTTGATTATGTCACCGTCCTTTATAAACCTATCGGCTGGAGGACTGGTTATGTTTCTGCCCATAAACATTGAAAAATTGGAAACCGGATTAGTCAGCATACCCGCATCTTCTTCATGAATCAGGATTTCTGCCCCGGTAGCTTCTTTGACCTGACGGTTAGCCCCAATATGATCAATATGCCCATGGGTATTGATTATATATTTTATTTTCAGTTTAAGGCTTTCAATAACCTGTACAATCGAAGGGCCATTCCCCCCTGGGTCTATGACAGCCCCCTCCCGAGTCTCTTCACAGCCAATAATGTAACAGTTTGCTCCGATCGAACCTACTTCTAGCCACTTCAGAATCAACCCAATCCCTCCTCAGAATACTCTTTCGCTGTCAAGTAATATGGTACAGGGGCCATCATTGTGAATCTCAACCATCATATGTTCACCGAATTCACCGGTTGATACCTCGACCCCTCTGTTCTTGACCTCAGATACAAAAGCGTCTATTAGTGGAATTGCTCGGACGGGATCAGCGGCCTCGCTAAAACTCGGCCTCCTTCCTTTGCGCGCGTCACCTAAGAGCGTAAACTGAGACACCACCAGCACGGACCCGCCTATATCCAGCAAAGACCTGTTCATCTTACCCGCATCATCCTCGAACACTCGCAGGTTGCAGACCTTGTCCGCCAAATACCTGGCATCTGCTTCGCTATCTTCCTTTTTGACCCCGAGCAGCACCACAAGTCCGTGACCGATGCGCCCCACTTCTCTGTCTTCTACCAGAACCCTTCCTTTGACCACTCTCTGTACTACGGCCCGCACATCAATCACTCTCCCGTGTCTCAGGCGAGTCTTGGCTGAATCCTTTGTTGCTTGGTGCGTAATATTTCTCGCACCGAATTGAATATCTACGAATGAACAACTCTCTTAACCTCCATAACATCTTTAACCTTGGCAATCCGTTGCATTATCGCATAGAGATGACTCGGGTCTTTTATCTCCAATTTCAAGTTTATGGTCGCCATTTTACTCTTTCGGTCCGCTCGCGAAAACACTGAGTTAATTGGTATCTTAGCTTCTGCTACTACGGCCATGACATCCATGGTAAGACGCGAGCGGTCGAAAGCGGTTATTTCGATTTCTACGGTATAAATAGCCTGGTTGCTGGAGTCCCATTCTACTTCGACCAGTCTTTCTGCCTCTTTATGGTCGCGCAGATGAGCGTGGATGTTAGGACAATCCACCCGATGAACAGACACCCCTTTCCCCCGAGTAATGTAACCTATGATCTCATCCCCCGGCAGCGGGTTACAACAGTGAGCAAGTCTTGCCTCCACGTTCCTGATGCCTTTGATACTGACCCCGACTCCCGTTTCCACCTTGCCCACAGTTTTGGGCTTCTTCAAGCTACGAGCAAGAAGATCATCCAACTGCTTCTGCTTGAAAAATTCCTCCTTCATTTTGCCGATGATCTGATTGGCCGTCAGGGCTCCATCGCCCAGAGCAGCGAACAAATCTTCTATTTTGTTGAGACTGAACTTCTGCCCTATCTTCTGCAGGCGCTCTTCTTTTAAGAACTCTTTAGGATCTAGGTTGTTTTTCTGGAGTTCGCTCTCTAACAGGTCTCGGCCTCTTATAATATTCTCTTCTCGCTTCTCCTTCTTGAACCACTGCTTAATCCTGCTCTTGGCCTGAGAAGTCTTCACAAAATTCAGCCAGTCCCGACTCGGACCAGTTGACTGTTTCGAAGTTATTATCTGTACGATATCACCGTTGTTTAGCTGGTGATCAAGAGGCACAATACGGCCGTTAACCTTAGCTCCTACACATCGGTGCCCGACTTCAGTGTGTACCCGGTAAGCAAAATCTACAGGGCAGGACCCTCGAGGAAGTTCTACAACATCGCCCTTGGGCGTGAAGACGAACACCGTGTCTGCAAACAAGTCTATGCGCAGAGATTCCATAAACTCGCGGGTATCCTTGACCTCTTGTTGCCATTCCAACATCTGCCTCAACCAAGCCAGCTTTTCGTCGAGGTCGCTGGTTTTGGTTTTCCCTTCTTTGTACCTCCAGTGCGCTGCTATCCCGTACTCAGCCGTCCGGTGCATCTCCCAGGTCCTTATCTGCACTTCGAACGGTTCGCCCCCACGCCCGATCAGGGTGGTGTGCAAGGATTGATACATGTTAGGTTTGGGCATAGCGATGTAGTCTTTGAATCTCCCCGGCAGTGGTTTCCACAAGGTATGGATTATCCCAAGAACCCCGTAGCAGTCACGGACCGTATCCACCAGCACCCGAATGGCGATTTTATCGTAGATCTCATCCAGGTCCTTTCCTTGTTTGAGCATCTTGGTATAAATGCTGTAAAGGTTTTTAGGACGCCCGGCAATATCAGCTTCTATTCCTATCTTCTGCAACTCTGCCCTTATTCGCGCTATCAGCTCGTGTACGTATTCCTCTCTCTCTTTGCGTTTTGCTTTTAGCCGCCGGGCTAGCTCATAATAGGTATCAGGTTCCAAGTATAGAAAAGATAAATCCTCCAACTCCCATTTGAAACGGAATATACCCAATCTGTGAGCCAAAGGAACAAATATTTCCAAAGTCTCTTCAGCGATCTCTACCTGTTTTCGCTCAGGTTGATAAACTAGGGTTCTCATGTTGTGCAAGCGGTCAGCCAGCTTTATAATAAGCACTCGAATATCCTTGGCCATCGCCAGAAACATCTTGCGCAGGTTCTCGGCCTGGGCCTCTTCTTTAGACATAAACTCCAGCTTGCCCAGCTTGGTAACCCCATCTACGAGCAGAGCCACCTCTTCCCCAAACTGAAGCTTGACTTCTTCCAGGGTGACCTCTGTATCTTCAACCACATCATGCAAAAGAGCAGCTATCAAAGTAGCTGCATCCAATTCCAATTCGGCGAGGATTATGGCAACCGCCAAAGGATGGCACACATAGGGCTCCCCAGAAATCCTGGTCTGGCCAGCATGGGCCTTCTCTGCGAAAGCATACGCCCTTTCGATTTCGGTTATATCCTCCGGTGAATGGTATTTCTCGATTCTGTTGATAAGCTGGGCAAGTTCCATCAAATCACCACCCGCGCCCTTCGACACACCTCGCACCATCGGAGAAAACTCTTTCGGGTCGCGTACCCCTCGAGAAAGTATAAGGATTCGGTAATATTCGCTTTACCACTTCCGTCGTCCATGAAAACTATTTGAACCCTCCCATTATTCATAATGGTGCGGCATACGTCCAACTCACGGAGAATTTGCAGAACCGCCTTCAACTCCGTTGTTTCTAGCTTCCTTCCCATGTACTCGTTCAGTTCTAACATCATTTGCTGATCAATGGCTACCTCGGTCCTATCCAGTTCTTTGACATACCCCAGAAAAGAATTAACTGAATCTGGACCAGGGAAAATCCGTTCCAAATAACGCCGGTTTGCAGCCAAATCCTCTTCCGTAAAGCAGAAAAACAACCCTTCTTCCGGACGACTGGCCTGACTCATAAAACCCAGCGCTTCGCTTAGCCCAAAGGGAGAATCGGCAAACAACACCTCTTTTACTTCAGACAAAAACGGTAACGCCAATCCAAACTTACCGTCGGAAACCAGACCATTTTCTAACCCCTGACGAAACCTATCCCTAGCCTGCCAACGCTTCTCTATATCATCTATTCCCGCTTCTGATATCAAACCCACCCGTTCACCACAAAGACGGTGAACCGTAACCGCACGGTTGGCATAAATGAACGCCCTTTCTAACCTTTTTGCCGGTTCTACCACCTGCACCACATGGTCGAAATCACTAGAATCAGGCAAACAGGTCGTCACTTCGAGGTGATTCCGTCCAAAATTTGCTAAGTCAGTGGCTTCCCCCTCCGGCATGACAAAGCACAGTAATTGCAACCGCTCAGGAAGAACATAGTTTTCTATATAGTATTTAAAAAGTACCTCGGTTGTCAAAAACAAGCGGTTCTCGCCCGCTAACAGCATCCGTATTACGTTATTTCTCATCTCCCGAGACTGTCTCCCACTAAGTATAGCTAAAGCTCGACGTGACAAGAAACTTTGCATAGATAAAAGATGCCTGTCCAAACACCGCAAAGTGGGGTAAACCAACACTACCGGTCTACCGCATCTGAGTTCATTTTCGACCTTTTGTCCCAGCGATAGCAGAACAGGTGGCGGCGGTGACACTCCTACGGCAGGGGCCCGGGCCTGTGAATCATCGGCTGCCCAACTAGGCTTCATATCCCTGACCTTAAGTACAAGCCTCGTATCTCCATTATAAACATCAAGCTCCGGTTGGAATACAAGGTCAACCAAAAAACTCGAATAATCCACCTCTTTTTCAATTTTGGCGTTGAAAGCGATGGCCTCTATTTTCCTTTTGCCATTGTCGACCCAAAACTTCGCGTGTTCCGAGTTCTTTCCCACCCACATCAGATCGGATAAGTGGGACCGGCGCAAAAGCAAGTTGGGTACTGGGTTTCCCTCTCCAAAAGGTTCTAACATCGCCAGTTCATTTAAGAGTTGACAGTCTATGTCATCTAGGGCTACTTCACAATCAATCTCCAACCTCTGCACTAACCCGGCACTCCCGGTCATCGAAGCCGCTACTCTATTGATTTCTTCACGAAATTCGTGGAAACGAGCCCTTTCCAAAACTAATCCAGCCGCATAGCGGTGCCCCCCGAACCGGTTCAAAATATGAGAGCACTGACACAGAGCCTGATAAAGATCAAAGCCATCGACACTCCGTCCCGATCCTTTCCCGTAGTCCTCGTCCCAGGAGATCAATATGGTAGGACGTCCGAACTGTTCTGTCAGCCGCGAAGCTACAATCCCTATTACTCCTTGATGCCAGCCATCTCCGGCCACTACAAGTACCCTCTGCGCTTCAATATCTGCGCTGCCTGCTACTTCTTTAGTGGCCTGCTGTAGTATTTGGGCTTCAACCTCCTGTCGTTGACGGTTTTGTTGAATCAGAAACCTGGCGAGATCCAGCCCTTTCCCGGGGTCTTGAGTAAGAAGTAATTCTACTGCAACATCTGCATCTCCTATCCTGCCAGCAGCATTAAGCCTCGGCGCCACCACATACCCAATGTGCCAGGCCTTAAGACTCTTACCGTTCAACCCGCTCTCATCCAAAAGAGCCCTGAGTCCCGGTCGTTCCGTTTTTGCGACGAACTCCAATCCAGCCTTAACCAGCAACCTGTTTTCACCCAGCAGAGCGACTATGTCGGCAACGGTAGCCAAGCAAACCAGGTCCAGCCACTTAGTCTTATCGTACTCGGGCGCAGCTATATCAGCCCAAGCAGTGACTAGCTTAAACACGACTCCAGCCCCGGCCAGTTCCTGTAGGCCCGGTTCTTGAACAAGCTTGGGATTAACTATGGCCACAGCTGGCGGCAGTTGCTCCGGCGGCTGATGATGGTCGGTAACCACTACATCAAGTCCCAAACCAGCGGCTAATTCGATTTCCCGGCAGGAAGAAATCCCGCAATCAACGGTTACCAGTAGTTGGTATTGCTTTTGCACGGCTTCCTTAACCGCTTCCTCATTGAGACCGTAACCCTCGGAGAAACGATTCGGGATGTAATAGCTGTTTTCCACTCCCAGATAATCTAGGAACTCTTTCAGCATCACCACACTGCAGATTCCGTCAACATCGTAATCACCGTAAATGAGTACCTTTTCGCGGTATTGGCGTGCCTTTTCCAACCGATTTACCGCAGCGGCTAAACCGGGCAACAAAAACGGATCACGTAAATCGTCCAAACCACCATCAATAAACAGGCGCGCTTCTTCACGCGTTCTGATCCCACGCAAGCAAAGCAAACGCGCCAAAACCTCAGATATCCCTAAACTTTCTTGTATTTCCCTTATCACTCGGTTTTCTGCCGTTTTCACTGTCCAAATCGGAAACTTTCTCATGACTTACCTCGCTCACTTTTAGGCCTGTCCACGAAAAGCTCAGGTCTTTTGACTATGACGTTTAATACCAGAGAGAAGGGGTAAGCATTTCCATCAAACTCATATCTGAAACGGTCTGTCCGGAAAAACGTGCCACAGATGGACACCGATTTACACTGATGTCCACGGATGGTCTTTTACTGAAAAATATTCAAATTAGGGACTGTACAATTAACTGTGTAAACCCCTTTGGGAAAAAGGTAAACTTTTACCAAGGGGGTAAGGAAAATGGACGAAAAACTTTTTAGGAAGCACCTTCGGGAATTTATCAAAGAAAACAATCTGG
>NZ_JABUEX010000084.1:0-7133 GCF_013314835.1 Syntrophothermus sp. | reverse complement strand
TCATAACCGGTAGGTTCCTGGTTCGAATCCGGGTGGGCCCACCATATCAGGGGCGCGTAGCTCAGTGGGAGAGCGCTTGACTCACATTCAAGAGGTCGCAGGTTCAATCCCTGCCGCGCCCACCAGAAAAATCAAGGCTTCCAGAGATCGGAGGCCTTTTTGTTTTTCGTCTTAGACGGTAGTTGGAAATAAAAGAGCCTTATTTGCCGCGCCGCTTTTCTCATCAATTCCATTACAGCATGCGTAGTGCTCAACTTGAAGCAAGCAACTCCAAACGCTTCTCTTTGTATGCGCGCTGCACGCAAGCGCGAGCGGCATCCCCTGCTCCTTTCGACAGTCCGTAAGTTTCCGCAAACCTAAACGAGGTCGAATCCACATTTTTGAACCCTTCTTTGTCCCACTCAAAAAAGGTAGCCCAGAGCAAAAAGGTCCGCCTCGATCTCTTTCCGGCTCGGCAAAAAGAAAGTACGTTTCCCTAAGAAGAAACGATTTTCGCAGAAGTGAGGGATGTGGTGCCCGCATTCGGGAGGATCGTGCCTTCCTGCAGAGAACGGGGTAACGGAGAGCTTGCAACGAGAAATGGACTCTGGTTTATATAAATGGTGAAGCCCCCGCTGGGGTAGGGATAGGGGAACATAAACCGCTACTAAACTAAACCAAGCCGTTCGGCAATTTCAGGACAGAGGATTCCAAAGCTGCGGGCAGCATTCCTGCCCTTTACAAACGGGCGCATTGGGGAAAATCAGCTTCCTTCTCTGTTTTCATCTCTCTGAGCAGGGCCGCGCGCGGCCCTGCTTCTTTTTTTGATTTTTTCAATTCCCTTTCGGCATCTATGTGGGCCAGAATTGCTTTTAATCCGGCACGGATTGCTTCCTCAACTTCAGGGGAGAGTTTATCTATTCCATTGAAATGAATTGGTATTTCACCGGAAAGGACTCGGTAAAGGAAGGATTCAAAACTAGGAAGAGGTGTTTCTATTTGTTCATCTTCGAAAAAATAAGATAATGGAACGTCAAGAACCCGTGCCAGCCTTTCAAGCATAGGAAGAGAAGGATTTGTTTTTCCTAATTCAATGCTGTTCAGGTAACTGAACGATGTGTTGGCTATTTTCGCAAGTCTTCTAAGGCTAAATCCTCTCTGTTTCCGTAGCTTTCTAAGTTTTTCGGGTTTGAACATGTTGATTCTCTCCACTCAGATAATTCAAAACATCCTCGACTTTATTTTCCCTCCCCAACTTTTTATAAGTATAACTTTAAGTGTATTTTAAGAAAATACAACTTTGTAAGATTATAATGTTCACAATAAAAATCACTTGATAAACGGAGGATATTCTCAGTTCAAGCTAAATATTTTCCTTTTTTGAGCTTTGTTAGTTGTTCGTTGATAAAGTAACATAAAAAGTAAGTGAAGGAGGGCTGAAATGAAGGCAGAGCAACTAGGAGAAGCCCTAAAGCACATTCGAATACAGAAGGGCTTTAAACCTGCATATGTTGCGCGACGAGCGCACATTTCGCGGGGATATTACAACAATATTGAAAAAGGTAGAAATGTTCCCTCTTTCGAGGTTCTGGAAAACGTTGCTAGAGCTTTAGAATGCTCTTTATGCGAATTATGCAAATTGTGTCGGGCATTCAGTGAAAATTCAACGAAAAAAGTAAAGGAGAAACACGTAGGATCATCAATCAATGAAATACAGCAACTAAAGGTGGCTCGGTATCACTGAAAACACGGCAAACAAGTTGATCAACGTCAGATTTATAAAAATGCGCGGGTAGATCTTTCTCCTTCAGGGGAGGGAGGGGATAAGAGCAGAAGCTTGGCAAAAAGTATCGCCAAGGAGCCTGGCGTAGTTGGGACGGAAGCGACTATCCCCTCCGGGAGTCCCTTCGGCGACGGGTAAAAAAGGGACGCTTGCACCGGTATAAGCCGGCGGATGCATGTATCCGCTGCGAGGAAGCCCTGCACCTTTAGGTGTGGGGAGGAATTACAGTTAGGAACAAGAGACTTGTAAATTGGACCAACTTCTATTGAATCATTGAATTCAGTTTTCTCTCTTTAGCAAGATTCTTTGAAGAAATTGCTCACATAGGGTAGACGCAATCAAATCCTTATCAAATCCAGAGTATTAGAAAATATGCTTCAGCGAGTTTTCTATCCAATGTCGGGGATCTATGACAGAAATGATAGATGGTTGCCGAGGGGGTGGAGCCTGCAAAAAACTTTTATGCTACAGAGTTTTGTGTCGCGTGAAACCAAGTAACTTGAAAATTTTAAAAAATTTTCATAATTGCTCTCGCAGCAAGCAGGAATTTTTGTTTGATAATTAAGGAGGCCAAAAAAATGAAAACGATGCGAGCAGTTGTATACCATGGAAAAGATGACATTCGGCTTGATGAAGTTCCAAAGCCTCAAATCCAAAAACCTACTGACGCTATCGTCAAAGTCACTACAACAACAATCTGTGGCACTGATATTCATATCCGGCACGGCGGGTTACCTGCGGTTAAGCCAGGTACTATAATCGGGCACGAATTCGTGGGAGTTGTTGATGAGGTAGGATCAGCAGTAACCAAATTTAAACCAGGAGACCGTGTGGCTGTATCCTGCGTTACCCAGTGTGGGCAGTGCTTTTACTGCCTAAGGCAGATTTATTCGCAGTGCGTGGATGGAAGCTGGATCTTCGGATATCTTATTGACGGAGCTCAAGCTGAGTATGTCCGGGTTCCTTATGCCGACATGGGGATGCACAAGATTCCCGATAACCTGACTGATGAGGATGTCTTATTTGTAGGAGATATTCTTTCTACCGGCTATTTTGGAGCAGAAAACGGAGAAATTAAGCCAGGAGACACCGTAGCGGTTTTTGGATGCGGCCCGGTAGGAATGTGTGCAATGCTCACCGCTCGACTTTGGGGGCCTGCCCGGATCTTAGCAGTTGACTTGGATGAACAGCGAACAACCTTCGCCAAAAAACAGGGTATTGCTGATTACTCTATCAATCCGGCCAAGGAAAACCCAGCAGAAGTCATAAAATCTATGACGGACGGTCGCGGGGCTGATGTCTGTATTGAAGCAGTTGGAGTAGGACCAACGTACGAAGCCGCTCTTGCAGCGGTAAGACCAGGTGGGACCGTATCTATAGTCGGGGTCTTTGAGAAACCCCAAAACCTGCCTCTCAATGAGCTTTGGATCAAGAACATTAAGATCCATATGGGACTCGTTAATGCTAACAGAATCCCGCAACTAATTGATTTGATAAAAGAAGGAAAAATCAACACAAGCTTCCTGATAACTCACACCCTACCTCTAAACGAAGCACTTAAAGGCTACGATATTTTTGAGAAGAAGATCGACAATGCTCTCAAAGTTGCATTAAAGCCGTAACAAGTTTCATGAACAGATGAAGGTCAACGGATAGTTGCCAGATGTCGCACTTCCAGTAGTCTCGGCCTGAAAGTAAGAAAGGAATTAAAGTTTCAGATTATTACACCTCCCACAAAATTCTTTATCATTGAGCCTTTCAATCAGTTGATTGAAAGGCTTCCTTTTTGAAAAGTTAGCTAAAAACCCACATTTCGCACCCTGGCACCTTCTTTACTCCGAATTTTCATGCCGACAGTTGGATGCAATATCATGTATGTTTTCTTAGACGGCTTGAATCTTCCCGTAAAGAGGTTTACAGTAAGCAAAGAATCGCTTTTCGTGGCCCATCGGCATGCGAGATGCAAAATTCTCGGATCTTCTGGACACCAGCCGCGCTGTGGCTGGGGTTCTCCCTACTTTGGCTCGACGCGAGGGCCCGGTACTTGAGGGTAATGGCGGCGGTGGAGACCCTCGTCGAGGCGCTCGGTTTCTTTATCAAAGGCTATGTCCAGGGAGCGAACAACGCCTGGAAGCGCCAGGAGAAAAGGTGTCCTCTTCAACGCGGAGAGCAGGGAACCCATAAAGAACGAACTCGAGGAGACCGCCTTCGCTGGGGCCGTGGCGAACCTCCCGGAATGTGGTGAAGATACTTCGCGAGAGGGCGGACGAGTTGCGCACCCTTTGGCAGCGGAGGAAGTGGAAGATGTCAGGCAGCCCTTTGCCGCGAGCCCTTTGCCGCGCGTGAGGGAGGATGGTGCATCTCGTTTAAGTGGGGTTAGAAGTCCCGAAAAACTGACCTAGGACACGTTCGACTGTTGCCGCGTCTGAAACGGCAAGCACATAAGGAACTTGGTCGGCTCCTCATGGAGAATGGTAGCGTTGTCTCCCGAACTTCAGCGTCTCGACGAAGATCACCCTGTCCCGGAGGGTTTATGTTGTCCTTCCTCAGTCCCGCCATCTCGCCCCTGCGGAGCCCGCAAACGGTGGAGAGCGCCAGTGTGCTCTTGGCTTCGTCTAGGAGCCCGATCATCTCGCCCTGGATCATCTCTCTCACCATCCCGGGGTCCAGCGCTGGCGCGTACAGGTCTTTCTTCTTTATGCGCGGCCCTTCCTTCCGCCTGAAAGCAGACTCGACCCCGTTAACGCGGTAGAAGCGCCTGGGAGTCCTGAAAACCAGGTCAAGGTAACCTCGGAGTAGCCCTCCTTCCTGAGTGAGTTTACGTACTCCTCGACTGCCTTCCGGGACAAGTTACCCTTCTTCTTGGCAAGGAACTTCCTGACAAGCAACGAGTAGTACCGCTTTGGTAGCCTCGGTCCCGCTGAACTCTTCCTCGTACTTTTCGAGCGTCTTCTTGATGTCTTCCTTCGTCCCGCTTCCTCACTCCGTCACCGGCCACAGCCAGACAAGCTCGTAGGTGAACCTCCTACCCAGCCGCAGATCGTAGATCTCTACCCACGCCTGGGCAGGTATGTAAACATCCTCTGATGTCCATTCGTCCACGTATTCAAGAACCACTAGCACCCCGGAGTCAAGCCAGTATATACGGTCTCCATCTGATGCTCCGCGCCACGCAAAGCACTCCATCTCTCCCCTGCCTGTACGATTATATAAAAAGAGTAGTGGGTCAATGTGTCCTTCACTGGGAATATAGTCTGCGAAGCGGAGGCCATCGGGAGAGTAGACCTTGTTTTTTCTCTTTCCCGAGTTTTCGGTAAAGTTCTTGGTAAGCTGACCAGGCTTCGCTGACAGGAATTACGCTTCTGATTACGTCCGAGCCTGAGAGATAAAACTTGAGCACTGGCGGTATTGCGTGCGCCTCTGCCCACGCTTTAAACTCCGCGCTTGATGAGATGCACTCCGGGAGAGACACGTCGTAGGAAATGTCTACCCTTTTCTCGACCTCTTGCTGTGTCGCTTCGCTCCCTGGCCCGGGCGCCGGAGCGTTGACCTCTTCCATCTGTTGCCTCACTGGCTGCGGAGCCGGGCTCTCTTTCCCAGACCTCCTCAGTACGGGCACCGATATGAGGGCTGCGAGGAAGGCGATGAGACAAAGGATGATAGCTGCACTCTTCTTACTCACCTTTACCTTCCTTCCCAGTTTTTTCTGGATTAGCTGTAGGGAAGATGATACGTGGCTATGAATTGATGCCATTCTTCGTCATACAGCTTATCCCAAGGCACAACCCAGTAGATGCTAAACTGTCCCTCCTCCAGACCATAGCTTAGGTATCCAAAGTCGTCAGAGTAGGCATTGTCTATAAGCATGTAGCAACCAGGCGGTATTTCCTCGCCCTGATACGTGAGCGGCATCTCTTCTTCGCACGAAAGATCCCAGTGCACTAGATCACCAAGGTATTCAGCGTACTCCTCTGGGGTGCCTCCCATCAGGACAATGCAGCACGCATGATCGGGAAGCCCCGGGTCTTCTGCGTTGACTAGTGCTACATATGCGCCAATTCCCCAGTAGTTATAGAAGGCAGCCTCGAAAGTTGCCATGTCTTCGCAATCTCCAGCCCCCTCTCTCCATGTTTCATAAGGCTTCTGGCGATAATCATCCCCTGGGCGCCCATCTCCAACAAGACAATCTGGCTGAGGATTAAGTTCTTCCTCGTCGTCATATCTGTATGCAATATTCTCCTCAACCCAGTAGTAAAAACTTACAATCTCCTCGAAGTCTACGTCGCCGCTGTTGTCAAAGTCGAACGCTTGGAAAAACGCAGCTAAATCGGAGGGTATGAGATCTGATGTGCTTCCTTGGCTCGCGGGACTCCCGGTTTTCGGTACCGACGCGTCTGGATCTGGGATCTCTTCTTCGCTCACAACAGGGAGCGAGAAGATGATAGCTGTTTGGGTTTCTCCATCCCAAGCCACGCTTTCACCAAGGGATTCCGAGATGAAACGCAGCGGAACCAGGGTTCGCCCGTTCACAATCATCGCTGGCACGTCAAGAGCTACAGGTATACCGTTTTTGTAGGCTTCGGCTTCTCCGATTTTGAGTACGATCGTAGAATCACCCCTGGTTGCAATAACTGTTCGGGATTTACTGTCCCAAAATACCTCCGCATTTAAAGCCTCGAAGATGGCGCGCAGGGGAACTAGTACTCTTCCCTTTTCTATGATAGGGGGTACATCAAAGCTCAGCTCCCTACCGTCTAGAAGTACTTTCGGGGCAGCAAAAGCAACAGGGACCACGCCGAAGAGAAGAGAAAAGAAACAAAATGCCGCAGCTAGAACCATTTTCCTCATAATTCATCCCTCCCCCAACTCACAGTGCTTTTTCCTTAAATTCTACATTTCGACTAATTAATCCTTCTGAGACTAATTTGGCTCTTCGCTATTTCGTATGGGTAAGGGCTATTTACCAAAGTGGCCTCCTGGGGGGCACTATTTGTTTTTGCCTGTTGCAGCTGGCATTGAGTGAGGTCGTGCCAGCTATCTTTTTTGCTGCCTTTGTTGCTCTTCTTGCTGTTGTTGCCGAAGGCTGGCCTTGCCGTAGAAGAATTTATTGGCCTTCTAATAAAATTGCTGCGGTGAGGGATGCTAATAGAAAACAGGAAAGTTAGAGAGGTGCAAGAGAAAGCAGCGGGTGATCCCTCTACCGTGTCTACGTTGAAAAGAACTCCTGAGAGGTTCGGCACTGGATGGTTTGGATTCGAAAAGCTGATTATCGCCTCTTCCCTGGCAGTCCTGGTCCTGCTCCTGATCCTGCTGCAGGGGCGCCTGCCCGGCCCCCGGTTCAAACCCCTGCCGCCCTGGCTCGACCGGCCGG
>NZ_JABUEX010000083.1:0-7209 GCF_013314835.1 Syntrophothermus sp. | reverse complement strand
AAGACACCTTGATCGCCCGCTTTAATAAGCTAGGTTCGAGTTCGTAGGATACTAACTCATATTTGTAAATTTGTCCCACCTGCAGACCTACCGTACCCCGAGGAAGATTTTCTGGAACCGGTTCAATTTTTATTGTTGGTTCTTTAGGAGGCCCAGGAAGCACAGCAGCTATATAAAGAAATAGGCCTACCAGGCCTAAAACAAATCCTAAGATAAGTGCGACGCGCTTGGTGCGCTGCATTTATACACCACAGCCTTTCTCTTTAGCAGTTATCGTGCCACACTAATACTTCCAATGGCCACCAGCCTCTCAACGACGCATACCAGTTAAATTCGGGGCTGGGTTCTGGCCCTTCGCTATGGAATTTGTAATAGGTCCTTCCATTTATGACTACGGTTCCAGCAGATTGTATTTCATATCTATACCCATAAGAGAGCCAGCGGCTATATGTTCCTTCAAGTCCTGGTATGCTTGTGTAATGATAACCAAGGGGCCATATAGAAGCTTCGAGTGCAGACCTACTGGTAAACAGCTTTGTGTCACTGCTCCAACCTAACACTGGGTCAACGTTTGTGCACCCCCATAAGCAGGCGACTGCTCCCTCAACCTTACAGCTAGTTGGAGTGGGATCATGCCAGCTACAAGTAGAGCAGGAAAGACCGAGATCAGCATAGTTAGGTATGCCGGTATTCTGGCCACTAAAGTAGCAATCGTAACTATTTGTGTGCCCTGTGATCGAGCCTTTACACTGCTTCTTTCTGCAGTCAGCAACCTGCTTCCGCGCAGCCATAATGGCATCCTTGATCTCTTTGGTCTTTTCTTCAGTCGACAACGCGCAGAACGCGCGGACTTTCTTAATGTCTTCCGAGGTTAGGCCTTGGCTTCGTAGCTCGGTATCACTCATCCGGCAATGCTTACACTCGATCTCTTTCACCGTAGCCTTAACAAAGTCATCGTTAAGAATATCAAGTGTATCTATCGCCCATTCTCCTGCTGCGAAGCCTACAAGCGCCGGAGTTACCAGTAATGCCAACGTCAGTAGTCCCGCGAAGATTATTCGATATTTAAAGCTCATATTTCCCGGCATTAACGGATTCCCTCCTCACGACCGGATTTTAAAATTCGATGTGTTAATTTATTTTAACCTTATATCAACTCCTATAACTTCATAGCATCCGCCATCACCCCTTTGGTTCCACATTTTACCGCAGTATAGCCCTGTACAGTCCCGGTGTCCATACTCCAAAACGGAGTATTTTTCTACTCCTTTTCGGAGTATTCTGCATCCGACAACGGCGGGGTTAGAAAAAGAGGAGACCTTTGGGAGGAAGAAATATCAGCCAAGGCTACCAACCGAGTTTGGCGCGTAACTCCGAGATACTGCTAACATTAAGCTTCTCGTAGGTGTTTTGGCAGTAGGTTTTGACGGTAAGGGGGCTTAAGTGTAACCTTTGTGCTATTTCTGCAAAGGGAGTGTATTCGCCCCTTGTGAATGATGGTCAACGATCTGCCGGTTCATCGGGGGCTGTTCATTGAATAACCCCTAAATAGAATATTGGTTATCCCTTTTCCGGCACTTTCGGCTGATACCAGTGGAACCAGCAAGTGGTGCTGGCTCCTGTTGCCGCTACGAGCAGGAGCAAGGCCGATGCGAACCGCAGGAGATTTGTCTTGACCGGTTTGAGCATACTTCTCACCTCCCGGAAATCGGGCTGAAGATCCCTTTAGACGCGGAAAGACTTATTCCTGCCTGATCTTCCCAAACGGGTCAAAAGGCGGCACAAACGGGTTATAATAGTGCACGAACGGGCTTTGCCCGTGTCTACGGAAACAGCGCAGGCCGCACCCCAAGGAACAGTAGCGGGTGGAGGAGGCCAAGGGCGGCACCATTCAGAGAATCACCGCATAACTCACCAGGCCTTTCCCCCTTGCAGCGGCACTCGATAAATGCTTACACTTGCAGCAGACTGGTGTGGAATGAAGGAAGGGGATTCTCGTTGATCCGGTAGACTTTAGCCTCTTTTATCCGCAAAACTTGCGGGTCGCCGGCCTTTACTTTCCAACCATCGGCAACAGCGGGATTGTATAACTCAAAGTTATGCGTCCTTAAAGCCTCAAAATATCTCTCAATGACTTGCTTGCATTTAGCGATATCCTCTGCCGTCAGGCGCTTCTCGAGAATCTTAAAATTTTCGTGCTCCCCGCTTTTTGCTACTGGCGCAAGCTCGCTTCCACCTTGCGCTGCCGGCGGGTTCTTCCTGGATTCGTTGGTCACATTTTTCATACCTCCTAATGCCAGGGCCACTGCCGTAAATACAACTAACAGCATTGCCGCTTTCGTTTTCACAGAATCACTCCTCTCAAATTACTTTTGAAATTGAGCCGAGGAGAAGTGTACACCTCTTATGTAGCACGTATTCGGACCGCCCCAGCCATTTATTAAAATTCTCCAATGTCCTGTTTTTGATATCACTGCTATGCTGGCAAACAAAAAATTTTGTCCGAGGTGCTACCCTTGATGACGCTAACGTATACCGAGTGCCCGTAAGTTCCACTGCTGCCCCGCTTAACCTGCAGAACATCACCGACCTGTATGTTGGTTAAAGGAAACGATTTTGCTACAGATCCGGCGAACTTATTCCCCTTCGGCCCATATGTTTTAGAACTGATCACATAGTTAAAAAATTTCAAGACCTGTTCCCAGTTAGGTGTTCCTCCGCCGCTGCTACCCTGCCAGATACCGGCAACCATTCTAACACAGTTGCGGATGTTTTCCTTACTCTTGGTATCATTGACTTCGACCCAACCGCCGTAAGCCGCCCAAACACACTGGGAGACAAAATTGGTACAGTCCCCACCAGGTACGTAGTAGAATAGCCTTATGGTGCTGTCCTGCCCCTCCGGTGCGTACTTCTAGGCATATCTTGAACCTTTGGCAGAGTCGTAGGAAAACGTAGCCATCGGATTTACCGGGGAGCCCATTTGTTCTTCCGAGGTAGGAGGAACACTCGACCATTTTTCCTTCAACGCCCTGAACTCCTTTGCGTCTTCCGCCCGGTAAGCAAAATAGCGGTCGATGGCTTCCTTGCTCGCTAAGGAAAGTCCCCTCTTTGCAGCAAAATCCCTCAGATCAGCTTGGAAATTAGCAAACTCTTTGGTATCCACCATAATCTCAGTAATCTTCCACTTTTCTCCGCTTTTATTCAACTTAAACCGGTACTCGATATTGCAGACACTGGTGGTAACCTCCTGTCCTATAGTGCGGTAATCGTAATCCAAAATTACGGTTGCGTTCGCAGTAGCATTCGGAGACACATTTAGGTTTGAGTAATTCAAGTTCATCCGGTAGAACTCCCACTGCTTATCGATCAGGAGATCATGAGCTATAAGTTTTTTCATGAAATACGTACTGACGGTATCTTCCATAATAGCAGAGCTTTTGGTAAATGTTCCATACCAAGCTTAAAGCTCCGCAGCGGTGCTGAGGTAGGGACGGTAATCCTCCGTCCCGTGCACCAAAGGGGGCACAGACGCCCCTTCCCAGAACAGCGGGCCCGATAGGCCATTACTTCTTACTTGTGTTGCCAGGTAAAAACGGGGTTCTTTCAGTTTGTTGCCGTTTTTGCCTTGCGGCATTATTTGCCACCCGTTACAGGGAAAAACGAACTGGTATGTCAATATTCCCCGAAAGGGAAGCCTGATTTTCCTTAAAGTAAGCGCCGAAACCCGCAGGTAATTACCGGTGAATTTACATCTGAACCTTATTAAGAGTCTACCCGGAGGTTTGAAGGAAAAGGTGCTTGGCCTGCGGCGGAAAG
This sequence comes from Syntrophothermus sp., assembly GCF_013314835.1. NCBI lineage: Bacteria > Bacillati > Bacillota > Clostridia > Eubacteriales > Syntrophomonadaceae > Syntrophothermus > Syntrophothermus sp. The sequence goes on along the minus strand of NZ_JABUEX010000083.1, from coordinate 3,390 downwards.
ACTTATCGAATCATCAGGTCTCGGCTAACGAAGTACCAGCCGAATGCCCCGCTTTAGTATAGTCTTTCTATTCTTCCTCTGTGCGGCGCTTCGTCACAAACAACGCGAAATCGGCTATATCTGATCCCGAAAAAGGTGACCGTATTCACCGTAGCGACGTAAGTGCTGCTGAAAGTGTAGGTTCTAATGCCTTTACCTGGAATATTTAAGTAGATTCTGCTGAAAAAAAGCAATTTCCTGATTACTCTTCTATAAAGTATGTAGATTGCTCCTTGATAACTTGATCATGGTTTGGTGCTGCCGCCTGGCTTAGATCAGCTTGGCTATCCGGTTCAGGTTATATCCCCAAATGGCTCCGCCCACCCAGCGCCGGCAGCCGTTCAATCCCCGGTAAAGTGTCCGGTCGAGTCCGTAGCGCCTCTTCAGCTCACTGATTGTTCCTTCTTGACCGGCCCGCCAACGCTGAAGCCGACGGAACCAGGATTGGCGCTCGTGTTCGGTGCGCCGGCGGCTGCATTTGCCTTTAAAAGGGAGGCTGACCTTTTGCACACCCATTTTCTTTAAAGTGCGTTCGTTGGCCGGAGCCCAGAATCCCCGGTCAGTAGCAACGGATTGGGGCACTCGCCCGGTGCGGTGAATGTGTTCCTTGACTCCGGGGACAAGTAGTTCTTTATCCGGAGGGTTGCCTATCATCACGTCATACTCGGTCACCAGCCGCTCTGCACTTTCCGTCAGCCGTATTTTGTAGCCGAACTCGGTTTCCCGGTGTGCCTTGCCGCGTTTGATGGGCCTGGCCTCCGGGTCAAAAATACTCACCACGCGGTCCGGCAGGATTAGCTGGCCGGCATTCACCTGCCGCGCCTGTTTGATTACCTGCTCTCCCAGGGCAAGGGCTCTTTCCAGCTGTACCTCAAGACGCTGTTGCCTTGCCTTTACCGTGCCGGCCAGGTTTTGGGCTTCCCGGCGAAGTTGCTCCACCACTCCCCGGGCAGCCTTAAGGGTTTTTCCGCGGGTGATCAGCCATTTCGCCGGTGATCCGACGCACTTCCTCTACTGCCTCTTGCGTGCGCCGCTTCAGTACTTTGGTGATCGCCAGCACCCGTTTTTTGATGCTGCGCCTGCGGTCCCGGACAGCTGTTCCCGCCTCACCAACAGCAGCCTGGGCCTGTTTCACCAGGCGTGTCACCACCCGCACTGTGTCCGCAATTAACCCGGAATCGGTAGGATGGTGGATGTTCGCCTCATAACCCCTTTTCCCTTTCCCTGCTTAAGAAAACCCTGTCTCCGGAATCCAGGATTATGTCGCAGGAACGGCCCGAGGAAATTATTGCCTTGATCTTCTTCAGGTTGACCAGAAAGCCTTTATGACACCTGAAAAGAACTGGGGATTAAGCTTTTGCTCTAGTCTGTTCAAGTCGCCCCCAGCGAGATACGCATCTTTCACCGTTTTTATGAAAACCCCATGCCTGCGGCTTTCGGCGTAGAGGATCTCCTCCGGGTTAATGAATATTTTCTGTTTGTCGATCTCGATCAGGATCCCGGGGGATTGCAAGTCAACCGTCATAGGTGCCGAAGCCCCTTTGACATCCCGCTGGCCTTTCCTATAGTGGAAGGTTCATCAGGTATTGATTCCCTTCCAGGGAACCCCGAAGAACGTCTCACCTATTAATTCTTCTATTCGTAATCTATCTTGGTGTGATGCATATTCAATGACAATTTCTCCTTTCCCCGGACAAGGGGAATCAATATAAACACGTATGAATCCTGGATTTACATTTTCAATCTCTCTAATTAAGTCCTGATGTTCTTTTACAATTTGTTCAACTTCAGACAATGTCGGCAATTTCTCACAGCTAACACCATGTAATCGATTATCATATACGCCAGATATAATCATTTTGAAGAGATGTGTCTTATATTCGACACCTATTCCTACTATAATCACAATTATCATTACGAGCAACCCTATTTTAACTATTAGCCTTTTCATATGCCCTCCTGGTGTTTAAATTTGCTACCTGTCCGACGATAAATCGGACAGGTAGCTTTATCACCCCTAGGAATTATACCCTTAGAAATTATTATGCCACCATCGAACATAAGCGCCCCAATTCCAATATGGCCAGACATAGGAAAATATCTCTGGGTTAGGTTCCCCAAACTGTTCTGCGTACAAAGAGCTATTTTGTATCCGTCCATGGTTACGAAAGCGTGGAGAGCTACAAGTTCCATATGGTCCGGTGTATGATCTTCCTTTAGTAAAGTCTACCCAAACGCCATTATTGTTTGTGCAGCCTTGCTCACAGGCATAACTCGCCGTTCGGTGGTAACCCTTATTCAGGAGTTCTTGTTCCGGGTTATTTGAGGAAGTGGTATACCACGTTGGCGTATAGCTTGGTATTGGATGATCATAAGTTCCGCAAGGATGCGGGTCACTGTCTAGTGATGAGGGATTGAGGGTTGTGTTGTTCTTGCTAGATTCAAACTGCTGTGTCATTTGGGCAAAAAAATTTGCGACTCTGGGATATTTCTGTAATGAGATGTTCAATTGAGTCACGTCTTTGATTCCACGCGCGAATGCCATCTTTGCCATGTCATTTTGAAAGGCAACCATTTCTTGCGCCAACAAGACTACATCTTTTGAAAACCCTTCTTCAAGAGCAGTATTAGTATCAAAGGTCTGAAGCCTAATCCCATTGCTATAAGTGTATTGTACGTAAGGCTCTAATCTGGCAAGTTCTTGGGTTACCTTATCGTCACTGCCATATTCAGTTATGTTTAAATCATCAACATCAACTACAGCGTTCTCTCCAACCTGTACAGCTGCTGCAGCAACACCGACAATGGCAGGTGTTGCCAGCATAATAACGGTTATTACAACTGCAACGAACCGTTGCCAAGACTTTCTGAGCATCTTAACCATTCTCAACCCCTCCTATGTTTATTTTTTCTTTAATTTGGTAAATAACATCCAAGCACATCAAAACGAAAATCAAATAAAACAAAACGTCTGTAGTGAGACACGGCCAACAGATGATGCGCTTCATTTGGACTGCCATCAGAAAAGACGCAACGGCGGCTGAAATGCCTGAAATGCCCAGGCTCACGTATTGAAATCCCCGCACTTTTTGAGAAAGGTAGTAACTGATAGCGATAACCAATGACCCACCTAATGCAAGAATTGCCAATGTAAGCTCGTTAACCGGTGGCGAAGCAAATCGCAGAAGGTTAGTCTTGACCGCTTTGAACATACTTCTCACCCCCCGGAAAATTGGTATTGCAAATCACTTTAGACGCAGAAAACCGTTCTCCTGCCTGATATTCCCAAAAGGAGCGTATCGCTGCACAACCGGATGATATTGCTGCATGAACGGATTTTAAACAAAAATA
>NZ_JABUEX010000012.1:0-66050 GCF_013314835.1 Syntrophothermus sp. | reverse complement strand
GACCTGCTGAGCTGGTTACAGAAGATCTGCCAATAGCCTCTTATTTATGTCAAGTAAATAGGGCATAAATAGGCTCATTGCTTGTTTGTGCCCATCAACTTGACATAAGCAATTACTTTGCATAATTGCCAACGCCTGGCGGGCCTAAGAAAATTACGTTTTCTTTTTTCTCAATGAAGTCCAAAGAACTTAAGGCGATAATTTCTTTTTCCCGTAATGACGGCTGAAAGCTAAAGTCAAATTCCTCCAGTGTTTTAATATAGGGAAAGCGGGCTTTGTTAATTTTGGTCTTGACTGTTCCGTCGTTTTTCCGCTTTAACTCCTCTTCCAAGAGCAAGGAGAGGTATTCTTGATAAGACAAGTTGTTTTGCGAAGCCTTTTCCGTAATCTCCTGGTAATGAGTGAGTATGCCCTTTAGTTTTAATGCCTGCAGTTGGCTTTCCAGGTAACTGGTTAGTTTATTGCTCATAAATTTGCCGCCTCGCTTTCACCCAGGGCATAACAGGCAAGGTCACGCTTGATTTTTACCGCCGGTAAGCACAAATTTGCTGGGTCATAATCCAGAGCAAGCGGAGCAAATTCATTTTTCTCCAGCAGCCGTTTAATACTGTTTTTATGATAAGAGCCGATCTTTAGGCATTCTGTGATAGCTGCAACAATATCCTCCGTGGTATAGATGCTTTGATAACCCAGGATTTCTGCCAGGTGCCAGTAAATATTGGCCCCTGTCTTTTGGCGCAGTCCCTCCAGATACATCCGCCCGGGCTCACCAAAAGTGCTGACAAACTTCTCGACCAGGGCAGAACGTCTACCAGTTTTTCTTTCCTGGTATTGACAGTTGATAGCTTCATGTTCAGGGTGAACAGGACGGCTGGGTTGTTTTTGCAGGTAAAGATCGAGTTCGTCCAGTAGTGTTCCTGCTTCGTCATATAATTTCATGCGTCGGCCATAGATGATTTCTATCAACACCGTCTTGGTGCAGTAGCGCATGGGTACAGGGTAAAGATTGCCATGATAAGAAATATAACCGTCATTACTCACTTTTCTGGGCTCTTTGTGTTGGAGCAAAGCCGGATCAACAGAGGGTATCTTTAGAAGCTGCGCCTTTTCCTCCTGAAACATTTGCTCCGGTGGCCGTCTTAACTTACTGTGTGGTCTGTGGTTGTATTCCTCCATGAACTTATTAAGTCTAATAGCAAAATCATTTAAGCTATCCACTTCAAGCCCGCGCAGCAGCTGCTCTTGAACGTAGTAAAAGGGGCGTTCCGCTTTGCCCTTGGTTCTGGGACGGTAATTTTCACAGGCTGACGGCTGAATCCCATACAACCCGCAGAATTTCAAAAACTCGTCATTGTAACGGATGATACCGTCTTTCTGGTGGGTGATCACCATTTGTTTGGCATTATCCATTACCAACTCTTTGGCATAGCCGCCAAAAAAGGTAAAGGCGTCAGCCAGGGCTCGGATTACATCGGCAGTGGTTATGCTTAGGGAGAAGGTATAATACTTCATGCGGCTGTAAGATAAGACTACTTCGTGAAGATATATCTTCACCGGCTTGCCGTTAACCGGCAAAATCCACTCCTTCCAGTCGTATTGCATCTGTTCGCCTGGACCGGTTTCTACCCGGGTGGTGGCTGATTTTAGAGCATCATCAGTTTGTTTTAAAGTCCGTAAAAAGCGGTGGACACTGGATAATGAGCCGGTATAGCCTTTTAACACCAGTTCTTTGTATATTCTCGTACCGATATACCCCTTATCCAGCATGGCACGGATTTCTTCCCGGTACCGATCAAGTTGTCTGGTATATTCCCGGGCATTAAACCGGGGTGGATTAGTATCTCTCAGGTACTTTCTGACAGTATTCCTTGATACCCCCACTGTCTTGGCTATTTTCCTGATGCTGACTCCCTGGGCATGCAATGCTTTGATGCGTTGCCATTTGTACATACTTACCACCTCTTTTGCATCCCCCTTTCGAGGGAGATTTTATCATAAGGCGGATCACTTTTAATTGACGATAGGGGGTCAATTCTATTTTACGATCTACAAGATGGCATTTTAAGGAGTGGTGTCATTTGCGTAAAAAAAGATATGATTCGGCCGATAAATATGCGCAAAAGCTTGCTAGAGTCATGGAGCGCCTTGGGGTTGAAAGTTACGACTTTAATTGGGATCGCTGGGGCTGCTGGATAGTCTTCAGCTACAAAGGCGAGTTATACCGATTTGAACACAGCGTTGAGAAAGCGAGATCACGCGGTATTGATCTTCATTATGGTTCGGACGCTTTTGCCCAAGTTGTTCTTTCCCTTGAAGACCTGGCCCGTATGGTAGAAAGGGGTATATATGATCTTTCCACCTGGGTAGTCGGTATGAAGTACCTTCCATCGCCTGTAGAGATACCATCATTCTTTCGGTTTCTAGGATTCACAGAAATACCAACAAGTCAGGAAGAAGTCAAAGAAAGTTATCGTCGGTTGGCTAAAATAATGCATCCTGATAAAGGCGGTACAAAAGAAGACTTTCTAGCGCTTCAAGAAGCGTTAGAGCAGGCTATGAAATATTTAACCAAAACTCAATAGATTGGACAAACTCTGTCATAGACTCATACAAAAAAGGAAGAGGAAAATCATGGACATGATAGCTGTCCGGTACCTTAAATTACACAAAGGAGACATGCTCTGCTTTTGCCAGGTCGTGCTGGGGCTGGAGCCAAACCCGGTTAATCTGGCAGCAGCCGATGAGTATATCCAGTCGCTGAAAGCACGCGGTTTGCTTGATCTTGATGAAGAAAAAAGCGAATACATCGTCTACTGCGACGGCTTGTGTGAGCCGAACCCGGGGGGGATCGCCACCTGGGGCTTTATAATTAAGCAAGGCAAAAAAACCCTCCACCAATCATGCGGCACAGCAGCCATAGGAAAGGAAGCCACCAACAACGTCGCCGAGTATACGGCCCTGATTAACGCGCTGGAGCATCTTAACTCCAGCGGGATAACAGGAAAAATAATCGTCAAGACCGACAGCCAGCTGATGGCCAACCAGCTGAACGGCACATACGCGGTCCGCAGTAAGCGGATCATCCCGCTCTACCAGAAAGCCCGAGCGTTAATGAAAAAGCTCAATGCTAGAATCGTCTGGATACCGCGCGAAAAGAATGCCGATGCCGACGCGCTTTCTGTTAAAGCCTACTGTCAGGAGCTGGAGAAAAGCCGGCTGGAAAAAGCCAAAACCATCACCGACATTATTAAAACAGGCCCATACGAATATATCATCAACGGCAAATACACCGTCAAGCTAAACAGCCGCCCGTTTTGTACCTGTCCGGACTTTGCCCGCCACTCCGGACGGTTCCCGATCAGGTGCAAACATATCCTGGCAGCGCTAGAATATCAAGCTGAAGGAAGATAACAATGCACTACACGTTCAACGACGCCTTATCTGATTTTTGCCGGGACATACAACTTAAAGACACGTCGCTGGCAAGCTACGTCAAGGAGTTAAAAAACTTCCGCTCCTATCTTGACCGGATAGGGGTAGGGGAAGAAGTAAACCACATCACCCGGTCGCACATCATGTCTTATGTGAACGAAAAAAAAAACCAACACCACGAAAGCGCGGACCATTTCAATTTTGCGGACGTTCTTCAACTACCTGTACTTCAACGGCAAAACGGTAGAAGCTCTGATGTACGGTGTAAAGCGTCCGCGGGCAGAAAACGAGACGGAAGAAGCCGAATTTTTGAGCCGGGCGGACCAGAAACGCCTGCTTATGATCAGGACATCGCTGGATCCGCATTTAGCCGTGCGCGACCGGGCGATCATCCTGCTGTGCCTGGACGCCGGCCTGCGGTTGATGGAAGTCCAGCACTTGACATGGGATGATGTTGACCTGGATGCAAAGAAGGTGAAACTGAAAGACCGGGAAGTTCCATTTAGCGGCCGTCTGGCAGACGCCCTGCAGGAGCTAAAGATATACTCCACATCGCTGTATGTAGCGGCCAACCAGGACACCGGCAAACCTTTGTCGCCTGCCAGCATCACCCGTATTGTCAAAACCGCAGGTGAACTCGCAGGAATTGCTGACTTAAACTGCAACCGCCTGCGGCAGAATCATGGCCTTGAACTTGCAAAGAAAGGGATTGCCATTGAGGAAATAGGGAAATTAATGGGTATCAGCGCAAGACGAGCTGAATGGTATTACCAGGAAGCACGGAGAGCCGGGAAAAAGAAAGAAAGGGGAACAAATAGTGGCTGATTCCAAAAAGTTTTACAGATTAGGGAAAGAAGTACTGGCCAGACATTTCTTCAATCACAACCAAAAAAGTGAACACTTTCTGGTCGATTGGCAGTCGAACTGGGAATTTGATCGAATAATCGAAGTTGGTATCGAAGCGGTCCGCGGAAGAAACAGCAGCCGCTGGAGGATTGCCACGATCGAGCTGCCAGCAGACACGCCGCAGGACGACATCGACGACATCCTCAATTGCCACTGGTATGTGTTCGACCAAAACAGCATGAACAGGAAGTGTCCGCCGGTAATTGCTACCTGGAATTTTAACAATGGTTTCTGGGTTGCCGTTTGCGAACCGCCAACAGACGAAAAACAGGTGCCGTTTGCCGCGCAGATAGCAGAAATGCCGCCAACAGCCAACACCGAATGGCAGGGCATCAATCTGATCAAAGTTCTGCGGGTGCTGGGCCCCGGGATTTGCACTGCTGTTACAGAAAATGAGTTGCTCAAGTTCGACATTTTAGAAAACGGCGTTTTTGCTCATCAGTCCTTCGATCCGCAGACAGGCAAAAACCCTGGCCGTCCGGCTGATGTGGAAATACTGGTTAAACTGCAAAAACTGCTGAGTTCAGCAGAGCAGACCGGGATTATTGTCAGGTCTTTCTGCAAAGAAACAATTTGTATACGCGACTACAACTCCACTATTGTTCGCACGCTGGTGAAAGAAATTCGCGGTTTCACGGTCACCAGGGTCGATAACGGCATATACGCATGCAGAAAATTAACACCTGAAGAAGTATACACAGTTTTTAACACAGACGCCGTTACTGGCAAGCGCCTGCGTCCACCGCGCGATGTGCGCTATTTCTAAACAAACGAAAGGATGGTTGGATGGCAAGAAACGGCAGAAGCATCAAAATAAAAGGCACCAGAGCGGAACGGGAAATCGCCAAACTGCTGGGCGGCAAACGGATCCCGTTGAGCGGCTCGGCTGGCGAACTAAAAGGCGACTTAACCGTGCCCGGCCTGGGGCTGGGGGAAGTGAAACGACGCAAAGATAGTTTCAAAGAGTTATACAAGTGGCTGGAAGGCAGGGACTTTCTGGCATTAAGGGCGGACCGCAAGCCCTGGCTGGTAGTCCTGCCTGCAGAAAAGTTAAAGGAGCTGATGAAACTTGCTGGTTCCTGCTGAAGCGTCTCTTGCGCCGATCAAACCTTTCGACAGCCCAAAAGACGCTCTTGTTTTTGTGCTGAACACTGTTTTAACCGCCCGTGAAGCCTCCCCCGCCTTCGCTTTCGCTTAGAGGCGGGAGCTTCCTGGTTCATTGACCGCAGCCACAAGGGTCTCACGCAATCTCCGCAGGCGTAAGTTCGGGTGCTTCCATCCCTACTGAAAACCTTAAACTTAACTCGCCCTTTGCAGGATGACCATTGCCGAAACCACATCCCGATCTGCAATCAACCCGCATTCAGGACAATTATGTACCCGGATGCTTAAATCCTTGGGTACATGAGCGCCGCATATGCAGGTTTGGGAAGTGCCGCCAGGTGGGACTTTAACAAATTTCTTGCCGTATTTAAGACACTTGTATTCCAGATAACTAATGAATTTCCCCCATCCGGCATCGGCAATACTCTTGCTTAAATGATGGTTCTTAATCATGTTTTTAACCGACAAGCCCTCTACGGCAATCAAATCGTACTTTTGGACTATACCATAAGAGGTCTTATGCAGGAAATCTTTGCGCTGGTTGGCTATCTTGTCATGCAGCCTGGTTACTTTAGCTTTAGCTTTCTCCCGGTTATTTGAACCTTTCTTTTTGCGAGAAAACTGTCTTTGTAACCTGGCTAATTTCCTCTCGGACTTGTGGAAGTATTTCGGATTGTCGATTTTAGTGCCGTCAGAAAGCACGGCGAAGGTTAAAAGCCCTACATCAATGCCGACTTTGTTAACGATTTCTACAGCCTCGGCTTCTTGTATCTCCGAAGTCAGGTTGACGTACCATTTGCCGTTGTGGTATTTCACGTTGATCCGGTTTACCTTTCCTGAGTCAAATTCAAAATGGGCTTTCATCTTGACATACCCTATCTTGGGCAAGTAAATATAACCAGGCTTTTTAAAATGATCTTGCTTGTCCGCCTGCGGATAAGTGAACGAGCGGTAATGTACCTGGTCCTTGTAGTGAGGATACCCGGCCAGACCACCGAAAAACCGTTCAAAGGCGTTGTCCAGCCTCTGAAGACAGTCCTGTAGGACTTGGGCGTTGACCTGTTTGTATTCCGGCAATTCTTTCTTTAACGCCGGCAGTTCATTTTTTTGTACGGTACAAGAAGGTGGCTTGCCTCTTTGCCGGTAACAAATTTCTCTTTGCTTCAGGGCGGCGTTATATAGCCTCCGGCAAAGCGCGAGAGTTTGAAACAGCTTCTGCTCTTGTTCTTTAGTTGGCTCAATGTGAAACCGATGTACGACGATCATTTTTCTCACCCTGGGATTCGATGTATTTTTCAATCACTTCAATTGGTGCTCCCCCCGTGGTCAAAAGGCAAAAACTGCGGGACCAGAAATACTCTTTCCAGAGATATTTCCTTATTTCTGGGAACTCCTTTTTGATCAGCCGGGATGATGCACTCTTGAAAGCGTTGATATATTTCGACAGGGCGCTGTTGGGGTGGGCGCTGAAGAGGATATGCACATGGTCGCGGTCGTGGTTAAATTCCAAGAACGTGATGTTGTAACTCGGAGCTATGTATTCTCCGATTTCCTTAATGCGTGTGGCTACCTGATCGTTGATAACCTTACGGCGGTACTTAATTACCAGGACAAGGTGATATGTCAGCTTAAACACTGAATGATAATTGCTATCCAGTTTCATTGCTACACCAATACTTTCGCTAATAGGTTACTGATTATATTTTACAACAATTTTTGGCAGATTGCAACAAAATTGCCGGGCGCAAGCCCGGCCGCCCATTCACCACCCGCCTAAAAAGGTGGGAGTCCTCTGGGCGGATTTTGATAGACGAGAAAATTCACGGATACTATCAAAGACGAGTTATCAGATACATAGAAGAGAAAAAATGTGTCAAATGCGGGAAACAACTGGGCGAGGGCTACGATAAGAAAACCTGCCCCAAGTGCCTGGAACAGAACCGGCTGCACATGAGAAAAAGCGATTCATCTGTCCCGAAAAATCCAAACAGGAAGGAGAATACTTAAATGTTCAAGAAACCTAGCATATATCTTCTGCTATTCGTTTTGATGATGTTCCTGCTCGGCTGCGGTGGAGCTGGCACAGCGGAAACTCCAAAAGAACCGACCACCAAAGACGCAAACAGCACAGGCAAAAGCCGGACAAAATACCGAAAACGCAGTCAAAGTCACGCCGGCAGCCGTCACCAGCGTGGCCGACGGCGACACTCTGCACGTTAAAATAAACGGGAAAGACGAAAAGGTGCGGCTGATCGGCGTCAACACGCCGGAGATCGCCCATCCGGAACTGGGGATCAAAGAACAAACCTACGGGAAGGAAGCAGCCGCCTACACGCAGAAAAGGTTAACTGGCAAACAGGTCTACCTGGAGTTGGATGTCGGCGAGCGGGACAAGTACGGCCGCATCCTGGCCTACGTCTGGCTGGACCAACCGAAAAGCGGCAGCGAAGCCGAAGTGCGGGCGAAGATGTACAACGCCGAACTGCTACTTAACGGCTACGCCCAGGTGATGACCGTTCCGCCCAACGTGAAGTATGCAGATATGTTCGTCAAGTTTCAGCGCGAAGCGAAAGAAGCAGGCAAGGGTTTGTGGGGAGCGGCTGTCCCTGGCACCAAAACAACAAGCTCTGGAAAATACATAGGCAACTCCAGCTCGAAGAAATTTCACCTGCCCAATTGCGAGTGGGCGCAGAAGATCAGCCCGCAGAACCGGGAGGAGTTTTCTTCGCGGGCTGAAGCAGTAAACGCAGGCTATGAGCCGTGCAAGGTGTGCCGGCCGTAAAATGTAGGTGGTCCATATGGCAAGGTTGATGCGACAAAAAAGGGAAATCAAAGAGCTATTCAGAGAAAAAATTATGGAGAAGGTTAACAGAGAAAAAGAAAATTTCAAGCAGAGGGTAAGCGAAGAATTGCCCTCCTGGTTATCCTGGGCAACCAAACCATTGGCCGGTATTGTTTTCGATTTACGGCATAACAGCGACATTGAAAAAGGGGATACAGGCGAAAGCAAGGCAATTCTGGGCTTTTGGACTATACTGCCAAAGGAATGGATATTGATAAATGATGTTGTATTAGAACCCGAACCCGAAGAATTTGCCCAAATTGATCATGTACTTATAGGGCCCCCAGGCGTGTTTTTAATTGAAACCAAAACCTGGGACGGCGCTTTCCAGGGTCACAAAGACAAATGGAAACGCAAGCAAGGTAATACATGGGTGCGTTGCGGCAGCCCAACCCAGCAAAATGAACGCCATGCCAGACTATTCAAAAAGTGGATGGAAGACCATAAACTTTATCCTGCTGCATCAGAACAGATATTATTTCCTGTTGTGCTTTTCACCCATGCAAAATGGCTCAGGGTCGAAGACTGCTCAATGCCGGTTTTTGACAGTGTGATTGCTCTTTCCCTGTATATCCGGAGCAAAACAAAAGTAAACGTTCTAAGCCTCGATCAGATCGATAATATTGCCGACGCTATTATCAATGCTAAACCATTTACAACAATTCAATCCGAACTACCCGAGCCCAAAGAAAACAACACCGATACCGATAACAAAATACAGGTACAATCAGGAAAAACAAAAAACGGCCGTTTATTCGTAAAAATATTGGGGAACGAAGAAGAGGCACGCCAGGTTTGGGAACGTTATAAAGAAGAAGGGAAAAATCCCGGTCAGCTCAGCGTTGATAAGTTTTCGCCAAATGCATGGTTCTTTTATTATACAGATTCACCTGTGCTCTCCAAAAAACCAGAAAAGGAGTAATCCTCAAATGCTCCCAGCGGAACTTTTGCGCAAATACAGCCAGTCTTTCCCCAAAGCCTGGAAAATAATCGAAGACATGAGGCGTGGTCGCGGAAAAGAACTCCCTTTCTGGCCGGACTGGTGCTACTGTCCGATCGCCGGGGCGCTGGCGATTGTCACCGAAGGGTCGTCGGGTATTGGCTGCCAAGAATTTATAAAAATGCAGGAGTATCCGCCGGCGGTGCTGACTGCCCTGGCTGCCTGGCGCCGGACAAAAGGAGTGTACCGTTTTGTACCGTTTCGACGAGTCACTCTTTAACGATCTCTGCAGCACTCCGCTGGAAGGAAACCTGCCTTCGGAAATCTTCCTGCAACTTCCTGAGTGGTGCGTATACATCCAGACGCCTGGTCTTTCCTGGGCAGATCGGTCTGTTGACGGTGTGTTTATCAGTCTGGAATACGACCCAAACGATTTCCGGCAGGAACTCCGGTTTGTCTTTGTCTGCCCCGATCTTGTTTGTTTTCCGTTTGCCATCCACCTTGGTCCGTGGGACCTTGATGAGTCTATCCGGCGAATGGTTGCCGAAAGCGAACGTAATGTCGACATATTCTCTGGAACTAGGGAAGCAGTCGATGATTTATACAACAGTATAGAGCAGATCAAAACCGCCCTGGTGCCGGTAATCAATCTCGTTTTATATATTTGCTCGGCGAACGCCGACTTTAACGGTCCGCGGCCGCAGCACCCAGCTGCCAGACAGCCCAAAAAGAAGAAAGACACCGCCGCAGACGAGGTCCGAGTCTGGGACGTTGGCATTCGGGTAGGCGCAGCGATGCGGAAGTATGCTGAAGCGCAAAAGACAAATCGTGAAGCTGGCGTAAGTGAAGGCCGGACGCACTCCAGCCCGCGGCCGCACGTCCGCCGGGCGCACTGGCACCACTTTTGGACCGGGCCGAAGGCGGAGCCTGAAAAACGCCAATTGATCCTCAAGTGGCTGCCGCCGATCCCGGTAAACATTGATGACATAGATACGTTGCCGATAACTCTTATTCCATTAAAGCCAAAACAAGAAAAAGATAAAGAATAATCTAGCCAAAAATAAACAAACAGGTAAACTAAAATTAGAGAATATACTAACACATCATAAAATCTCTTGCACATGGAGGCGCATTTAATGTTAAAGCCAGAACATATAAGCAGGGAATCATTTAATTTAATTCAGGAACGGTGCCAAAAACTAAAAGAATTATTTCCCGAAGTTTTTACCGAAGAAAAGATAGACCTTACCAAATTGCGAGCTACTCTCGGTGATTTAGTAGACGACCGCCCAGAACGCTATCTTTTCACCTGGGCAGGAAAGACGGAAGCTATAAAAAGCCTACAAACTTCCAGTTGGGCTACCCTGATTCCATGTCCTGAGGAGTCTATTGACTTTGAGAAGGCAAATCATATTTTCATTGAAGGAGAGAACCTGGAGGTTTTGAAACTGCTTTTGAAGCCGTATTTTGGCCGTGTAAAGACGATATACATAGACCCTCCGTATAACAGAGGTGGAGAATTTATTTATCACGATGATTATAAACAACCTCTTGATGCATATTTAAAACAAACCGGTCAAATAGACGGGAACGGCAATCACATGACCAGTAAATTAGAAACTAATGGGCGTTATCATTCGACTTGGCTTTCAATGATGTATCCCAGATTGTTTTTAGCTCGTCAACTTTTACGCGAGGATGGTGTCATTTTTATCAGCATAGACGATAATGAGGTTCATAATTTGCGTATGCTGATGAACGAGGTATTTGGAGAAGAAAATTTTATTGCAAGTATCGTATGGCAAAAAAAGCAATCGCCGCAAAATGACGCAACCTATTTTTCCGATATGCATGATTACATTTTAGTTTATGCAAGAAGAGCTAAAACTACTAAAGATGACCCAATAGGTTGGTCGAGAAGGTTGCTACCACGTACTGAAGAACAAAACACTCGGTATAGCAATCCTGATAACGACTCCCGTGGTCCTTGGACTTCTAGTGATTTATCAGCCAAAACCTATTCTGCTGCTTACGACTACCCAATAACTACTCCTTCTGGGAGAGTTGTTTACCCCCCAGAAGGAAGAAGTTGGAGTATTCCACAAGAAACTTTTCGTGAACTTGTGGTCGATAACCGTATTTGGTTTGGTCCTGAAGGAAATAATGTTCCTAGGTTAAAAAGATTTTTAGCCGAAGTACAGGAAGGAGTTGTACCTGTAACTTGGTGGACTCGTAAAGAATATGGTGATAATCAAGAAGCAAAACAAGAATTAAAAAAAATCATGGAAGGCGTAGAGACTGTTTTTGATACTCCTAAACCTGTTCGTTTGCTAAAGCGAATACTTCAACTTTCAACTAATCCGGAAGGTCACGATATTGTTCTCGACTTTTTTGCGGGTTCGTGTTCAATTGCACAAGCGGTATTAGAACTTAATTTGGAGGATAAAGGAAATCGAAAGTTTATTTGTGTTCAAATCCCTGAACCTACTGGAAACCCGAGCTTTCCCACAATTGCTAGTATTAGCAAAGAACGCATCCGCCGGGTTATTCGCGGCTATGGTGATGACCCAAAACCAATGGAAGGCGTGGGCTTCAAAGTCTTTAAACTGGCTCCCTCCAACTTCAAGCAATGGGAGGATTATACCGGCAACAATCCCGACGAATACCTGGAACAACTATCATTATTCCAGACTACCTTAGTAGATGGTTACCGCAATATTGACGTTATATACGAAGTGATACTCAAAGAGGGTTACGACCTAAATTCCCAGATTGAACAGGTAGAAAATGTTACCGGAAACACCGTCTTTCGCATTACAGACCCAGTTCGTGACCAGTTTTTCTACCTTTGCCTGGATAAACAGATACACTTAGAGGCCCTTGAACCTCTTTCCCTTAAAGAAGATGACCTGTTTATCTGTCTGGATACAGCTCTGGACGACACTACAAAGGCGAATTTGGCCCTTCAATGCCGCCTGAAGACTATATAACGGGGGTGGCTCGATGAAGTTCAAATTTGATGCTAATCAAGATTATCAATTAAGGGCAATTGAAGCTGTTACCAGGTTATTTGAAGGACATAAATTCGTAAGTTCGGACCTTGGTTTCGAGATGGGCGGTTTGCCGGCTGTTCCAAATAGGTTAGAAATTAGCGAAGCTTTTTTGTTGGACAACCTCAAAAAAGTGCAGCAAGCCAATGGAATTCCAGCAGATAGCGAGCTTAAATACATAGAGGGGGAGATTCAAACAGCCAGTGGTTTGCAGGTAGTTTGCTTCCCCAATTTTTCTGTGGAGATGGAAACGGGAACAGGTAAGACCTACGTTTATCTGCGAACCTTGCTGGAACTAAACAAGCAGTATGGCTTTCTTAAGTTTATTATTGTCGTGCCGTCTGTAGCTATTCGGGAGGGCGTTCTCAAAACCCTGAAGATTACCGAGCAGCATTTTAGGGAGCTGTATCATAACCAACCTTACCGCTACTACGAATACCAATCTGAAAATTTAAGCCAGGTACGTCAATTTTCTCTGAGCAACCAGGTTGAAATTATGGTGATGACAATTGATTCTTTTAACAAGGATTCTAATGTCATCAATCAGGCAACCGACCGGCTTCAGGGGGAAACGCCAATCTATTTGATTCAAGCTACCCGGCCCATTTTAATCTTAGATGAACCACAAAACATGGAAAGCGACATTGCCAGGTCAGCACTGACCCGGTTAAACCCATTGTTTGCCTTGCGTTATAGTGCCACCCATCGTAACCCGTATAACCCGGTTTACCGGCTTACTCCAGCCCAGGCATATCAGGAAGGTCTTGTTAAACGCATTGAAGTTGCCTCTGTTATTGAGGAGAACAATTACAACCATGTTTTTGTCCAACTGGAAGAAATCCACGTCCAGAAAAGCCGTATTAGCGCCAAGGTTAAAGTGCATAAGCAGATGGCAAATGGGACCGTAAAAGAAGCAACTGTTACGGTTAAACCCGGCGACAACCTGAAAGACAAAACAGGCCGGCAGGAGTATGAATCATTTGTAGTAGAAGAGATAAACCCGGGGACCAGTACTATTGTTTTCAGCAACGGCGTGGAGATGAAAACAGGTGAAGCCCGGGGAGACAACCGGGAGGCTATTTTCCGGGCGCAAATAGCCTATACTATCGAACAACACTTCCGCACTCAGCGCCGCCTGCGGGACCAGGGAATTAAAGTTCTCTCTTTGTTTTTCATCGACCGGGTGGAGAATTATTTGTCACCTGACGGTATCATTCGCCGTCTCTTCGTCGAAGAGTTTAACCGGCTTAAGGTAAAGTATAGGGAATGGGAAGACGTTGACCCGGAAGCGGTGCAGGGCAGTTATTTCTCTGAATATAAGACCGAAAAATCAATGGAAAACGATAAAGCTGTTTTTGATTTGATTATGCGCGACAAGGAACGGCTTTTGTCATTTAGTGAGCCTACCCGTTTCATCTTTTCTCATTCCGCCCTTAGAGAAGGCTGGGATAACCCCAACGTATTTATTATTTGCACTTTGAACCAAACAGCTTCTAACATCAAGAAGCGACAGGAAATAGGCCGGGGCGTGCGCCTTGCTGTAAATCAGGAAGGCGAGCGGATAAGGGATGAGCAGGTTAACATACTTACTGTTGTTGCCAACGAGAGTTACAAAGACTATGTGTCCAAGTTGCAAACGGAATACCTGGAAGAGTACGGTCCTGGAGATGTCCCGCCGCCTCCACCGGATGCACGGAAAAAGGGAATTGCCAGGCTGCGTAAGGAATATATGCTCACACCGGAATTCAAAGAGCTTTGGGAAAAGATTAAACATAAAACCTGCTATGCTGTTAAGGTCGATACAAAGCGGTTAATTGACGACTGTGTGAAAGAATTAGATAAGGCCGTTATCCGTTCTCCGCAGATTGT
This sequence comes from Syntrophothermus sp., assembly GCF_013314835.1. Lineage (NCBI taxonomy): Bacteria > Bacillati > Bacillota > Clostridia > Eubacteriales > Syntrophomonadaceae > Syntrophothermus > Syntrophothermus sp. Next base: position 51,907 of record NZ_JABUEX010000012.1, on the reverse strand, counting down.
GATTCAAAAGGCGCAGGTGGATATGATTGATGAAACCAATATCCAGGCCCGCTATATCGGCGGCGGCGCGGCAGAAGACTTGAGTGGCCGTTACCCGCTGCCAAACATAGTAGAATGGATTAAGGATGAGACAAAGCTTACGCGTCCCACTGTCCTGGAAATTCTCAGAAGGACGAAACAAAAGGATGCGGCTGTTAAAAACCCGCATGAGTTTGCCATAACTGTAATTCGGATTATCAAAGAAAAGCTCGCCGACCATTTGGTGAACGGCATTCAATACACCAAAATTAACGATTATTACATGATGGAGCTGTTCCAAGACATTGAAAAGAATCAGCAATATCTTATCCCGGCAGAAAAATCTATATACGACCATGTTATTTATGAATCTGACATAGAAAAACAGTTTGCCAAAGGGCTAGAACAGAGAAAAGATGTAAAGCTTTACGTCAAACTTCCAGGTTGGTTCACGGTACCAACCCCCGTTGGTGATTATAACCCTGACTGGGCTATAGTTGTAGAAGAAAAAAATCAGTTTGACGAAATAGAAAAAAGACTTTATCTCGTCAGAGAAACAAAAGGAACTTCAAACCGTAACGAGCTTACTCCCAAAGAACGGCGTAAAGTAGACTGTGGGGAAAAACATTTTGAAACTCTAGGAGTGAACTATAAGATAGCTAACAACATAGACGAATTATTGCCTTAAAGTTCTGTCACTACTACTGCACAATAGCAACACATCTCGGATCATCAACCACCGGCGAGTTGACCAGCGGGCTCACTTTATATGCTTTCAGCTGGCCGGCGTAAGGCACAAGCAGCCGTTTCAATTCAACAGCGTTCCGGTAGTTCAGCCACAGTGCCTGCATTTCTTCATCGGCCAGGATTGCCGGCATCCGTTCGTGGATCGAGACCATATCACCGCTGGCTTCAACGGTGATAACACTGAACGAATCTACTTTGATACCGGTTGGTGATACCCACGAATCCCAGATCCCTGCGAAGGCAAACAACTTTCTGTCTGGAAGGACTATTCTGAAAGGTATTTTCTTATTCCCATCGTCTTTTTTCCATTCAAAGAAGCCGTCGGCAGGGACCAGACAGCGCTGGCGAAGAAATGACTCCCTGAATGCCGGTTTTTTATCAATTGTTTCCGCTCTGGCGTTGATCAGTTTGTTCCCGATGGAAACGTCTTTCGCCCAGCGAGGGATCAGACCCCACCGCATCATAGTAATTTTGCGTTCCCTAGCGGTGCCAGAAATAACAGGTACCGGCTGGCCGGGCGCAATATTGTAACGCGGCTGGTGCTCAATCTCGCTCACGTCAACATGAAAATGGTCCGCGATCGTTTCGCGGTCAGCCGTTAAAGTAAACCTTCCGCACACCAATAAAACCTCCCTAACAACCCATTTCCTGTTAATATTATAACCCATCCCATTGATCCGCACAAATGTTCGTTATATAATAATTTTACCAGAACGTGTGTACGGGGTGTTTGCTGTGGCCCGCTCAATCCTGCTCTGCGACCTGAACGCTTTTTTCGCCTCTGTGCACCAGTCCCTGGAGCCCGAGCTGAAAGGGAAACCGGTGATCGTCACCGGCGACCCCGACAAGCGACGGGGGATCGTCATCGCGGCCTCATACGAAGCGAAGAAATACGGCGTGAAAACCGGGATGCTGGTCTCCGAGGCGAAAGGTGCCTGTCCCCAGGGGATATTCCGCGTCTCTGACTACCCTAAATATGTCCAGTATTCCACCCGTGTCCTGGCGATTTTCCGTGAATTCACTCCCCTGGTCGAACCGTTTTCTATTGATGAAGCCTTTCTGGATGTAACCGGCTGCGAGAAGCTGTTCGGCCCGCCGGTGGAGATTGCCAGGAAAATAAAACAGCAGATCCGCGAGGAACTGGACATCACCTGCAGCATCGGGATCGCGCCGAACAAACTGCTGGCCAAAATGGCAGCCGAGTTGCAAAAACCCGACGGCCTGACGGTCTTAACGATGGAGGACGTGCCGACAAAACTCTGGCCGCTGCCGGTACGGGAGCTGTTCGGGGTGGGGCCGCGCTACGAACGGCACCTCAAAAACATGGGCATTACCACCATTGGAACGCTGGCCAGGACATCAAAAGAGAAACTGCACCGGCGGTTCGGCATGTATGGAGAAATCCTCTGGTATTGTGCCAATGGGATCGACCACAGCCCGGTTGACCCAAACACCCTGGATGAATACAAAAACATGGGCAACCAGATCACCCTGCCCCGGGATTACGTCGGAGAAGAAGTCCTGGTCCCGCTCCTGGAGCTATCCGAGTACGTGGCCGCCCGGGCCCGGGAACACGGCTACAAGGGAAGGACGGTGGCAATAACCCTGCGCGACTCCAACCTGGCTTTTCTGCGCCGGGTTAAAACCCTGCCGCATTACACTGATTTGGCGGCAGACATATATGAGGCGGCAGTTTACCTGTGGCGAAAGCACTGGTCACCTGGTTGGCGGGTACGGATGGTCGGGGTAGGGCTGGGGGAGCTGAGAAAAGAGGCGCCCGATCAACTCCAACTGTTCGTCGATCGGGAGAAGGTCCGCCGGCTTGAAGAAGCCTGCGACCGGATCAACTGTCGCTGGGGGAAAGGGACAATCATGAGGGCAAGCTCGCTGACCAGGGCTGGTGTCATAAATGAGCAGTAACAAGTTATGGGAAAGCCACCGTATAATCCTGCCCGAGATGCGGGAAAAAGCGGCCCACACCTGTGGCGAGTGCCGGTTTTTTGTTGAGATCCAGGGCCGCGAAGAAACCCGGTTTGGGTGCGTGGTCAGCATTCCCCGGTATGGGAGCCTGGAGAGAAGAGTACCACAACGTATTCACGCGCTTGATATTATACGACTTGTCGGGAAAGAAGGACTTATGAAAATCATCAGTCGTGGATGTTCATTAAGCCAAGCCTGTAGCCAATTCAGACAAAAGTAATGGAGGGATATTCCTTGGAAGGCATTTCTCCAAAGCAATGGGCTATATTGGCCGTTATCCAGGAACACCTGAAGACAAAAGGTTACCCACCGACGATCAAGAGAAATAGGCAAAAAATTGGGGCTACGATCTACGGCTACAACATTTTTGCTTCTCAGGCAGTTGGAAGACTTAGGCTACATTCAAAGAGATCCTAGCATTCCACGCGGAATAAGGATATTGCGCTATTATCAACCAACTTTAATCAATGCTAATGATGTTCCTTATAATTTTTAATCTCGCACAATATAACATCGACAGGATTATCAATAGTGCCCATGCCATGCTCTTCGTAAAACCTTACAGCTTCCTGCTTTTCTTTGAAAAAAGTGATTATGCAATCTAGTTGATTTTGAGATTCGTTCATGATTTCACTGCAATAACCCTTATTTTCACCTCAAATTGTCTACATATAGTGTGATTTGTTAGAATTGACTACTATAAACAGCGCGTGAGATCATAAAAAGGTACTTTTTGCAGTGGAATCTTTTATAAGTTATTTTTATACTCAATATATAAACTAAACGCATAATGGTCATTATGTATTGACTTGCCTCCCAGCTGTGTTAAACTGAAGATAGAAGCTCAATATGCCGCCGGGCAAGAATTATCAAGGCTTCGGCGGCTATTTTTATCACTTGCCGGGGAGGTAACAAAAAAGTGTCGGATCCTACCAAAAACTCAATGTATAATCTTTTTGCCCCATTTTTGCTCTCCCTCCACTCTGCGGGTATGAGTAAAAACACCATCAAGAACTACCAGATCGATCTGGAACATTTCGCCCAATGGTATCTGGAAACAATCGGGGAAGAAGCCACGCCTGACCGGATCACCAGTTTGGACCTTGCCGAATACCAGCAGTACCTTGCGACTCGCGACTTTAAGCCCGCTTCGATCAACCGCCGGATGGCGGCACTCAGGAAATATCTCAAATGGGCGGCAGAGGAAAACATAATCAAGCAGGTGCCAAAATTCCCCAAAGGCGTGTCTAGGGTTAAACTTGCGCCCAGGGCTCTTAAACGAAATGAAATGAACGCTCTCCTGCGCGCGGTCATGCAGGAAGGCAACAAACGGGATCTGGCAATTATAATGACCTTGATGTACTGCGGCCTGCGGGTCAGCGAGTTGGTGTCGTTGAAGATTAGCGATCTCGAACTTAAAGAAAGAGCAGGTAAAATAACTGTGCGGGGCAAGGGTAACAAGACACGAGAAGTCCCTGTGCCCCACGAAGTGCGCGAAGCCCTGCGCGACTACCTGACCGAAAGAAAAGACAGATACCAGGAGCTGTTCTTAGGCCAGCGCGGGCCGTTAACCGTGCTTGGTGTACAGCAGATGTTGAAGAAATATGCTTACGCCGCCAAAATTGAAAACTTAAGTCCGCACGTCCTGCGGCACACCTGCGCAACATACTACCTGAACAAAGGGATGGATTTGGTCAAAGTGGCCGCACTGTTGGGGCACAAAAACCTGAACACTACTATGGTCTACACCAGCCCGAGTTTCGACGACCTGGCCTGGGCGATGGAAGGGAAGACCAGAGAGGAAGGTAATCGATGATGCAATATTTACTTAGAACAAAAATTGGCCAACTGGGTGAGTATATTCTTGACGTGAATCCTCCCTCCAATAAATTGGAGGGCATCCATCCATAGGCACGGGCGAAGCCTCGGCATCCGGCAGCGGGGCTGCCACCCAGGCTTGCCTGACCCCTTAGGCTGGACGGGTTCCTGGATTCCCGGACACCAACTGGGAACGTCGTCCCGGCGGCGACCCCTCCCTTTCGGGAGCCGCAGGCTTTCGCAAAATAGTTAAGCGATTTTTTGTCGCAACCGCTTTTCCTCCCGGATGAACCAGGCCCTCCCGATATTAATGGCGGCGTTTATATGGCTGTTGTGCAGAGTATCGCAGTTCTTGCACTTCAGAACGCTGCCATTACGCACAGTTTCCAGTGAACCGCACAAAGAGCACCGGTTGCTGGTGTCCCTCGGAGGAACAAGGGCAACCAGTATGCCCCGCGCTTTCGCCTTGTACATGGTGTACTTAATCACCCTCCGGTGCAGCCAGTAACCAACCTTCTGGCGCATCCTGGCCGAACCGTGCTTGTTTCTGTCCGGCCTGAAGCGTTTCAAATTCTCGAAGACGATGACCCCCGCACCCCACTCCACAGCAAGATCAACCAGTCGTTTGCTCAAGTGGTGGGCGTAATTGTCGTTCGCCGCGTGAACCTTACGCCAGAGTTTCTTGCAGGGCCGGTGACCCTTCGGGACTATCCCCAGACCGCTCACGTTCCGGGCAATGAGCCCCAGCAGATGGTGGACATCTGTCGTATTACACGCCGCCAGGCCGATGTGCCTGACTTTGTGAACCGTACCGTCCTTGCCCACTAGGGCGCACACCGCCCGGTTCTTGCGGCCCAGGTTCAAGTCCACGGCCAGCACCTTCGGGTTCTTGGACAGGTAGTAATCGGCAAACTTAATGACGTTGGTTTTTTTCTCGAAAGCGGTCACCAGGTAGAAGATGCCCTCTTTTTCGTAAATGGAAGGCACGGTCATCTCCCAAGAATCATCCAGATGGAGCTTTCGAGAGTGACTGGTGGGCTTCACCTCCACGGTGATGAACCGCCAGTCACTACCGTCCCAGACTTTCAGCTGGATGGTGTTAGTTTTCAGCGAAAGGTTTTTAAAATCGCCCTTGTAAAAGGTTATATCAACGTTCCCCGCCGCAGGGTACTTTGGCGGGCGCTCATCGAAAGATATTGGCTTTTTGCCTTCGGCGACACGCCTTTCGTTTCTGGCCTTCATCCTTTCTTTTTTCCTGAGCCACCGCTGGTAGTTGGAATACCAACTCTTCGCCATCCCGATAGCTTTGGCGATGATCGCCCGGCGCAAATATGCGGGAAACTTAGGACAAACAGTATCTATCGGATAAAGCGGGTTGGGGTTGCCGCCGAACTTTTCTCCAGTCTTCCTATTCGTGCGGGGTTCGGTCCTGACGGTCAGTTTTTCCAGCGCCCTCGTGCCGGAATTCCTGTCCCATTCGGGCAGCTTATCAAGGTTGTCGTGAATGACGTTCAGGTAAAAGCCCAAAACTGCCCGGTAGATTTCTTCCGTCTGCCGGATCATCTCAGGAGTGCCGGTAATAAATCTCTTAATACGCTGTCTGCTTGAAATTACGTTTTTGAGCACGGGCATTTTCTTCACCTACCATAGTTTTATTGTACCATGGTAGAAATTACGAAAACAAGTGTTCTTAAAAATCTGGCCGCCTTGACTCCCCATTAAAATGGGAAGGATGCGGCGGCTAACTTCTCAATAGATGAGTTTCAAGCAGATAAAAAATTACGCCGTTATGTTGAACGGACGCTGCAACTAGCAATCGAAACTTGCCTGGATATTGGAAGTCATATGATTTCTGAAAACAACTGGCGGGAGCCTGATAATAACAAGGATATATTTACCGTCATGGTAGAAAATGGTGTTTTGTCACAGGACTTGTTGCCTGCTTTTGAAGAAATTGTTGAGCTCTATGATGTTCTTCTTCAATGCACCCCGGTCAATCCCGAACTTATTTTTAAAGCAGTGAAAGAATGGTTGGGGAATTTACAGGAATTTACCCGTACCGTTTGCGAAAAATAGCTGCCGCGAGGTGTTCCGGCCGGAACACCTACCCATCACCTTCAAGGGGTGTTCCGGCCGGAACGGTCATTTCTTCTTCTCTTATCTTTTTGATAACTTCTTCGAGAAATGCTATCCTTTCTTCGGGTGTTTCGCAGTTGAAAATTCTTAGTTTCCTTCGATCTGACACTCCTCCAACCTTATATGTTTTCTCAAAGTCTTTACTCCTATTTTTTATTTCATGAATCAGCCTTGTTGTATGTGTTAATGAAATACCTAATTGTGCAGCAATCTCACGATACGATTTGTTCTGATCTAACAGGCTCTTTATTACAGCCTTCTTTTCGTTTATATCCAGGTCTTCACGCGCAGTATTTTCTGCAACTGCCATTATTTTCATTTCATCCTCAGATATATTTTTTATTACTGCTTCAATAAAACTCTCACCTAATATTTTATGAGCTGCCAATCTCCTTTCTCCAGCAATTAAATAATATCTTTGCCCATAAGGCCGAACCACTATCGGTTGAATTAATCCTAATACTTTTATTGAAGCAGCCAATGCGAGCAAACGTGCAACTTTTGGATTGATCAGGTTGTTGCCAAATTTGATTATATTTTCATCTTTATCTCCAACCAGGTTCTTAATTTTTTCAATGCTCTTTGCTTCAGTTACGTCATAAATCATTATTTCCGGATTAGGATACTTGCGTTTGAGATAATCCCACACTAAACTAGCTTCCTCTATCGGTATATTTTTCCTGGGTTGATAAGGATTTGGAATGATATCACCAATTGGTATTTTTTTTGTCTCATCATAGTTATGAATTTCTTTTTCGGTTATCCTTTCAACGTCTTTCTGTGTCTCTTCTTCATCATACAATAAGTTATCATCAAAATTTGCCGTATCCGGACTGCCAAGGCTAATAAAATTCTTTTTTATTTTACTCAATTTAGTTCAGCCTCCTTTATAAATTCATAGTATGCATTTACTAAATGATTGTTGGGCTCAACTAATACAGCTGGTTTTCCGTAATAAGCAGGCATGCTCGAAAATAGTGTTGTACGTGGAATTAATGTTTTAAAAAGCCTGATATCGTTTGCAGTTTTCTTTAATTCATCAATAGACTGGTTACATATTCTCACACGTGAATCATACATGGTACCTAAAATGCCCATAACTTCGAGATCAAGCTTTTGATGTTTTATGAACATCTTTATGTTCTCAATCATCTTCAAAGTCGATCTTATGGGAAGGTAGTCTGTTTGAAAAACCACTAAAGCTTTATTTGAAGCTACCAGTGCGTTGCCTTGCGCTAAACCAAGCGAAGGTGGCGTATCAATGACAATATAATCATAGGTATCCCTAATTGGTGCAATACCATCCCGCAACAAACAAAAAGGGTTAGGATATTTTTCATTTAATTTCGTCAATACTTCAAATTCTAATCCAGTCATATCATCGTTGGCTGGCATTATGTAAAGGTTTTCTATTTCTGTTGTAAATATCGCTGCGTTAGCTGTTTTGATTTTATTTTTATTAACCATTACGTCAAAGGTAGTGATTTTAAATTTATCCGGGTCAAAACCGAATGTAAGACTTGCCGAACCCTGGTGGTCTACGTCAATGAGTAGAACTTTTTTAGACTGCTGGCTTAATATTGCGGCAATGCTGGTAGCGGTGACTGTTTTGCCTACACCTCCTTTGTTGGCAAGAACAGAAATAACGACTGCCATTAATAAAACCCCCAATCGTGCACTATTTGCTATTTTGATACATGATTCTTTATCTTAAGTAAGATTTCCTGTAATCTAAACTGTTCTCTTTGACAAATTTATTTTTTTTGTATTGGTAAATATATTTTGGAGTATATACAATTCCTCTAAGAGCAGCAGAACGCAACGCAGCAATTGGACTAACCAGGTTTGAAAAGTTAGGTAGGCTTTTAATAACACAGAGAATAGTTGCGGCACCCTCGCGGCCGCGGCCAAGGTCAACCAGCAGCTTAACAATATCTTTTCTTTCAAAGTGATAACCCAGCTTTTTTGCTTCATCAAGAATCGGCATTACAACACGGTCGATTTCCTTGTTTATGTCAGAGAGCAGATTTTTGTATCCCTTGTTCTTAATTTCAAGCTCGAAAAGGGCTTTAAGATTATCATTGTCTTGGGCAGGATAGTAAAGAGCAGAGAATAACCAGCACAGGTTCTCAATTCTTTTGATTCTCTGGTTGTCTATGTTAACAGTGTTACTTTGTTTGCTTACATGAGTAATATTACCTTTTATACATAAATGATCTAAGTTACTACGTGTCGTATTTTGGGATACCTTATAAGGTGAACAATTATCATCAACCTTGTCATGTGTAATCATGCGGTGCAGATTCTGCCAGTGAGGATGGAGTTCCAAAAGATCATCCGGCCCCAAGAGGGGGATACAGTTCCGAATGATTATTAACGGGGTAAGTTCGCGTTTACCTACGACGTAACGGAAACGAAGGATGAAGTGATAGTCTTCTAGTAATTCCAGCCAGGTACGTATCTTTGTAAATGATACTCCTAAAATATCTGCGAGTTGTCTAACACTCATTCTTACCATGTAGTTTTCATGAAGATCGAGCAACAGTTCATAAAGGGAAACTGGTCCCATGCCGATCTTTTGTTCCCATATTCTGAGGTATTTAGTGTCAGTGGTTGTACCATTTGGAGCTGTGGGAAACTTAATCTCTAATACTTCCTGGCCTCTGTAAAGAGTGTTTTCTCTGTAATACTTGTCTGCAATTGAAAACATAGTCAAAGCGGCTCCTTTCAAGAAAATTTTCTTGCATTTTGCTTTGCCGCTTGCTAGAATGGATTTAGGCAAGAGCAAAGCTAGCCCTCGTGATCGTAGGGGTTTGCGGGGCCTAGATCACGGAGCGGTACGGCTTCTTTTTTTTGTCTTTTTTATTTAAATGTGTGGTTTTGGCTTAAGTTTTGTATTTACAAACCACACAAAATTTGGTATCATAAATAATGTCAATAGGATGCCCGGGATAACAGAAGGTGCCAATTTCGTTATCCTGAAAGGGAGCGGTATATTTGATTTCTCATCGCCCTGGTGGTGCCAACACCAGGGCCGATTTCGTTTAAGACGCTTAAAAATTTATATAATTAATAAAAACAGGGACCCGGCACCTAAAGCCAGCTCCCTGTTTATAAGAAAATTTTTTATAAACAGAAGGATTTTTAACAACCTTTGTAGAATATATTTACCCTACAAAATGTTGTTATATAGCTTAGGTGCTAGCTAAGCTACTTTGGGTAAACCACCGTGGGCGCGGTGGTTTTACCATTTTATGCAATTGTTATGTTCTATTCGACATATTTTCTTTAATTCCTCCAACCAGAGAAAATAATTCCAGAACATACCATGTATTCTCATCTATTCTTCCTCTCCTTTTTGCCTTTTTCCTGCAAACATCCTGATTATTCCTACAGGAACACCCACTATTTTAACACCTGGATCGTTTATTGAAACTACCTCCGGTTCTGCGGCTTCTGGGCGTCCACGCGGCCTTATTAGCGATATCGATCCATTTTCGTTGTGCTGAATGAAGAATATACGTGGTCTGACAGAGTGTGTTGTTTGTGCAAAAACCATGTTTGTACGTTCACTTATCCTGTTGGAGAAACGAATAAGGACAACATCACCTCTGAGGATACCATTACTGGTATACCAATTGTGTTTTATGGTGATTCCAAAATCGGCTTTAAGACCTTTGTGGACTATGACAGAACCGACAACGTTCTGTACTTCTAAAGGCTTACCGACACGGTATCCGTCAATGACCGGAACTTCGGTTTCGTAGATTGCACGGCGCCGCCGATCAAAACCAAGCAGGTAGTCGGTCGAGCATTGGAATATATTCGCGAGCTGACAGAGGGTTTCTATAGAAGGTAGATCGCCATTTTCCAACATGGAAATGTAGGCACGGTTAACCGACAGCAAATCTGCAAGATCTTGTTGGGTTAGACCGGCCATCGTGCGCAATTGTTTTAACCTTCTACTGAACCTTTCTCTCACTTCGTCAAGTCTAAGGAAATTGTTGTTTTCTTGCATAAAAACCTCATAAAATGCATAGTGACATTTTTCCCCGAATAAATTCAGGGGCAACCCATTGCGAAATAGAAGACAGTTCCCGAAAGCTTCATCACAACATTATTCTGTAAGTAATAACTAACATTTAAAAATTTTAGCGTAAAAATTTTAGCGCGGGAAAACCCGGAATTTATCCCGGGGATGAAAGTGCCTTGAAGCAGGTGATATTTTTTCAAAGAAAAAATTTTTTAATAATAAATAAACGGAGTCAGAAATCAGCATTGCTTGGAATATACAAATGAGATATCACTCAAGTTTAAGATACACTAACATTCAGTTGCCGTCAATAAAAAAGGAACACATATTGACAGTGTAAGTTTGCCTTACTATAATGAAATTGGAGTTGGGAGAAAAATTGAGGCCTTAGGAGGTGTTAAGTATACCGAGGCCGCGCAAGCAGATCGAGTGTTTTGATCTCGACGAAGCGGCGCTCACTAAACGTCAGGCTGGCATATACAAGCTGATTAGAGAAGGGTTAACAGTTAAAGAGATTGCCGAATGTCTGGACTTAGACCACAGTTATGTTAGCCGGGAAATAAAAAAAATGAGGGAACTGTCTACAGGGGGTTTGGTGACAAGAAAATTAGGAAATTTGCCCCCAATGGCTGTTTATTCCCTAAAGGCGCTTGCTTCGGAAGAAGAATTATCCCAACTTACCCCAAGAGAGATTGAAGTGTTATCGCTGTATATACAGGGCAATAGTTATACAGAAATAGCCACCGAATTAAATGTTGACGCTGACACAGCAAAGAATCACTTGTACAGCGCAAAGAAGAAGCTGGGAGATAAAGCATACCAGACCAAAGCGCTCAACAAATCGCCGTGTTGTTACCTTGACAGGAAAGAAACTGACCTGGAAAAAAACCAAAGCTTTCTGGAAAACCCTGAGTGCCGGCGAATCATCCGCATGCTGTTTGAAGGACAGAAACTTACCTTGTCAGACCGGCGGATCGCCGCGACGTACGGCATGATCAATTCATACAGCCTTGAAGCAGAGCGGGCAAAAGGGTTAAATCTGATCAGGTTACAGGGGAAAAAGCACTACAACATAGTTGTCATTAAACCCTGGGTCCATGTATTGTTAGGAAAAGTGCTTAAGGCGATGAACTTAAGTCCGATCAGAGAAGAACGGCCGCAGTACCCGGAAGATAAAAGATATAAAGTCACAGAAGCCCAGCTGACCCTGCTCAATATCGAATTAAAGAAATACATAGCCAGCGAAGAAGAATACCAGATAATGACGCTGTACACAGAAGGCTGTAGCGAAAAAGAAATAGCGTTCCATATGGCTAAAAGAGAAACCCAAAAGCCTTCTCCAGAAGTCATAGAGCAGAAATACAGCGAAGTAGTAACAATCATAGAATCGCTGGCAAAAAAACTGGGCAAATACTGGGAGGCCATCAGGGGCTTCCACACGATGGCCGGAAAAATACTTTGCGTGAAGTAACGTGCAGAGCAACGAACAAGCGGGACAAAATCCCGCCCGTGTTCGTTTTATTTTTTGTTCTGAAAGGAGGTGGCTTCTAACTCTTGCAAAAACCAATAGTCTTCACCAAACATGCCTGGGAACAGTGGAACAAGCGGGTATACGGTTACAGCGAAATCGACAGCGTAGAAAAAGCAGCGGAGCATATAGCTAACAGCTGGGGCAAAAGGAAACTGGTTAAACAGTGGGTAATGCACCAAAAACACCCTCAGTATGACGTCGGCGGGATACGCGTAGCAGTTTTAGAAAAACCAAAATCAATCATGGTGATCACAGTCTTGGGCGATGTGAAGACAGCCAACTGGTCTTACAAGGAGCATATAAGAAATCTGGGATATATCCCCCGATCCAAAAAGAAATACCTGAAAAATGCATCGAACTTTTAAGAGGAACCCTGATCAACCTGAGTTGATTTTCTCAAAGGGTATGCCCTTTGACAAGAAGTATTTCCAATCAAATTATACGAGGAGGTTTTTTTATGAAAAAACAGGCAAAAGCGCAGAAAACAGTTGCGGTTTTAGTGTTGTGCATATTTGCCCTGGCATTAGCTACGCCGGCATTCGCCGGGATTGACAACGTAACTCCTCTGGAGGTTAAGGGTGAAGCCAAAAAATTGGGCGACACAATAGTTGATGCGTTAAGGCAAATTGCAGCAGTTGCGGCAGTTATATTCGTTGTCTGGGCTGGCTACCTGTTCTGGACAGGGGGCGGCAACCCGCAGAAGCTGGCTATGGCTAAGGACCGTGTTCTCTGGTTTTTAGTGGCAATGCTCTTTGTCTTTGGGGCAGAAAAGATTGTAGGGTTTATAATCAAGCTGCTCAATATCAGCGACAAATTCGGCTTATAAAAGGTGGTGCAAATGAGTTACGGTCAATACCATCCGCTGCCATACGGCGAAGAAGTCGGAGAGCAGATATTGGGCGGACTAACCTTTTCCCAGGCCGGCTGGTTGCTGGCAGGGTTAGTGGCATCACACAAAATGGCTATGTATGTTCCCCGGCTGCCTTTGCCGAACAGCCTGTTTCTCTTTAGCATGATCCACTGGCTGATACCGTTAGTCATATCAGCCGTTTTTGCTTTCGTTAAAATGCCGCAGGGCGTATCAATCGGGGCTTACCTGGTGTCCTGGTACCGCTTCAAAAAAAGGAGGCGAGTCCTGGTAAACAGAAAAATTCTTCCCGAAAAAAGGAGTGATCTAAATATTGGATAACCTAGTAATTCTATTAATCCTGGTTGCGATAGCAGTCCTGTACTTTTGGAAACCGGATAAAAAGAACGGCGAAAAGAAAACCGAAACAGCCCAGGACCTGCTCAGCTACGAAGAAATAACCTCAGACGGGCTGATTATCCTTCCCGACCGCCAGTTTTGCGCGGTCATTTCTGTTCAGCCGATCAACATGCTCAACCGTTCCTTTGAGGAGCAGGCAGCAATCTGGAACACGTTCCGCAACATGCTGCATTCAATCAACATACCGATATCTCTAGTAGTGCAGTCGAGGCGCCTGGACATGAAACAGTACCTTTCCCAGCTCAGCGACCAGGTGCAGACGCTGACATACCCTGCTCTTAGAGATTACGGTCAGAAGCTAGTCAACCACCTGTCTGTGTGGTCGGAACAGGCCAGCGTAAAAAACCGCCGGTACTATATCTATCTCAAACTGGACGCCAAAGCACTCTCCAGTATAGACAGCGGGATAGTGCTGGAGAACGAATCTTTACAGAGATTGGCAGACAGCATAAGCGGGCTGAAAAAAGACGCGGCTGCCAGCTTAACCAGGGAAGAAGTTGTTAAGCTAGCCCGAAACGAGCTGGACAACTGTGCTCAAGTGATATGCAGTTACTTAGACAGCATGGGGCTGAGAAGCAGCCGGCTGACCAAACCGGAAATCGTCGAACTGCTTTATGCCGCATTTAACCGCGACTTAAGCCCGGTGGCGCTTTTTGAAGACGCCAACAACGCCTATGCATTTGCGGCATACACACAGTCGGCGACACCGGAAATTTTTGCGGCAGCAGAAGCAGAAACAGTATACGGAAGGCGGGATTATTGATGTTTAAGAAGCGCGAACAACCGGAAGCAGAAACAAAACAGGCAGAAAAGGTGCCCGGCAAAGACCAGCCGCCCATATACGACAATAAACCCACTGAAAAAGACCTGATCGTGCCGTCGGTTGTAAAAGAAACCGGTCCGGGTGAAAGCATAGCCGGGACTTATCATGTTGAAATCGGCGCAACCAACGAACCAGTCAGGTACTACCGCAGTTTTTTTGCCCAACTGACCGGGGCCTCAACCTACGCCGGGATGCTGAACCAGATGTATCTGGGAGATTTTGGCGATGGGGACAACGATACAGTTATCCACGTCTGGCCCTCGGATTCGACCCGGGTAATGTTTGAGCTGAGCCGGAAAATCAGCGGGCTGGAGTCGGACTTGCTGCGGGAAGAAAACAACAACAAACGTGCCGCTTTAGTACAGGCGATACATGACCTGCGGGAACAGCAGAACCGGCTTAGAAAAAGGTTTGAGCAGCTTTTTTTCGTGACGATTCAAGTTACCGCCTCTGCATTGAGCGAAAAATCGCTGTACCAGTACTGCAACGCACTGGTGAAGAGGTTTGCCGGCCAGCAGATTCATTTAAGAGCAGCCGACACCAGACAGCTGGACGCCCTGATAAGCATCACACCGTTAGGTAAAACGGGCGACTTCAGAGGGTTTGCGCGGGCGATGGAAACGAGCTGCGTGGCAGACTTATTCCCGTTCGGGCAGGGCAGTATTTCGCACACCAGCGGAATAGTGATCGGTCAGGATCCCTACGGACGGCCGGTATTCTTTGACGGGTTCCACCCGGACCCGAAAGTGCTGGCGAACTACAACATGGTCGTTTTCGGGGAAGCCGGGCACGGCAAATCGTTCACGGTAAAGAAGCTGGCGTTGCGGTCGGCGGTGGTAGGAATAAGGACCGCGATAAATGACCCTGGTTTGGAATACAAAGCGGTCATGAAGCAGATGGGCTGCCCGTACATCGAGCTTTCACCCAGGAGTGAAGACCGCATCAACATTTTTGATGTGGATGAACAGGAAGACAGCGACGGGAAAGTGACGCTCGACCTGGAAAGCTCCATCAAAGCGGCGCAAGCGGTAGTGTTCAAGATGATCCGCTCGATCGACCCGAACCCGGAAGTGCTGAACGGGACAGTGAAGATTGCCATACAGGAACAGATAGCCCGGCTGTATGAAGAAAGAGGAATAACCCGAGATCCGTCCAGCTTGTATGAATCAAGCCGCACGCTTGGTGAAGGCAGATATTCCATGCAGCGAATCAAAAAGAAAATGCCGGTATTGTCTGACCTGTACGAACTGATGGCAAAAGACCCGCGAACCGAGCGGGTTGCGGAGTTCATCAAAGCCTTCACGCAGTACGGCAGCAGCCCATCGCAGGCAATCTTTGACAATGAGACGAACGTGGATATTCGGAACGCTCCAATGTTTGCGTTCTCATTGAACGATTTAGACCCGGATATTATGAAACCGCTTGGGTCGTTTATCGTGACCAAATGGCTGTGGGAACGGTTTGCCAAGAAAAACCCGCGCCAGCGGAAGCGGATCATCATTGACGAAGCCCAGCTCTTGATGCAGGATGAAGAAACCGCAAGCTGGATGGAGAACGCCTGGCGGCAGGCGCGGAAATTCAACACCTCAATGTGCGCGGTGACGCAGGGGTTTGAAGTAATGGCCAGAGTCCCCCAGGGAGCGGGTATCTTGAAAAACAGCCCGACCAAGCTCCTGCTCAGGCAGCACTCGCGGGACATCGAGATTGCCAAGAAAGAATTTGACCTGTCGGATGGTGAAGCGCAGTTCCTTTTGATGACGGAGCCGGGGCACGGGATATTCAAGGTAGACCAGGAATCAACGCAGATATACATAGACTACTTCCCCGAGGAATATGTCCTGTTTAACACCAACCCGAACGACCCGATACTAAACCAGACGAACCGGCAGATCAGCTGGGCGTCTTAGGCAGAAAGGAGAGATAATTTGCTGGAAAGAATAAAAGAAAAATACAGCCAGATGGGGACGCTTGAGAGGCGGGTAATCATCGGGTTTATAATTGCTGTGCTGCTGCTCAACTCGATAGATTTGCCGATCTTGTTAATATGTATTTATCTGTGGTTCAGAAAACCGCAAATGGAATGGTACTATTATTTAATTCCGGCAGGTGTAATCTTGCTGGGATTCATGGTGATATTCCACATAGAGGGTTCATCCCCGATATACAAATCGCTGGTAACATGGCAGTTGTATGCAGTTGGGCTTGTAGACTGGATTCAAGCTCTAGGATTTTTGTTAAGGCAAATAGCCAACATGGATCTAATTGGGCTTAAGATACACTTCACATTCCCTTATACATCTGGTTTTTCTTTTTTTGTTATCTCGACATTTTATCCAGCGATGGGATTGTTTGTGTATTGGGGAATTGCAGTGCATTTTATGCAAAAGGAGAAGTTTAAGCAATGGGCAAGAAATTAACAGCTGTAATACTGGCGCTGATACTGCTTGTTACATTGGCGCAACCGCTGTTTGCGGCCGACAGCCCGCTTTCGGCAGCCATAAACGGCGTGGAGAAAGCCCGAGCCGAAAAATTCAAGCAGATAAACGCGGTCAAACGCGAGATAAACGATTTGCAAAAAGAGATTGATCCAAAAATATACGAAAAATTGACCAAAGAGTTGGAGGCACTAGAGCAAAACTGGGTAACAAGAGGATTAAACAAATATCGCATTGAAGAAATAAAAAGAGCCCTTGCCGACTATGGCCGGAAGTTGGAAGAGAACCCGAAACTGATTGCCCAGAAAGAGCAGGAACTGCAGAAACTCCAAACAGAGTTGAACGAATACCTGAGAACCCAGGCGACATCAATATACAAAACAGCCTGGGGGGACTACGTGACAGCGAAACGGGCGATGGAAGCGGCAGATGCGGCATACAACCAGGCAAAAGGGACGCCGTTGGAATACGCCAAGAAGGAAGCGGCAGACCAGGCGAACCAGACATACCAGGAAGCCGCCAAAAACCTGAACAAAGCAGGGTATTACTACAAGGCCTGGACCGGCGAAGAACCGCCGGCGCTTTCGGAAACCGTAGTTGAGCCAACTCAACCGCAGGTGGCGCCGGGAACAACCCAGCCCCGCAAATCGTTTTTGAGCAGTATGGAAGAGGAAAAGAAAACGAGTTTCATCAACAAGATTATGGGAGCCATCCTGGGCGGGATACCTGAAACGCTGGCAGAAAAGCTGGGGCTTGTCGATCCGATGAAACTGGTATTTTGCAACGGATTCCCCGGGGTAGACAGCGAAGGCAAAAACCTGTGGCTCGGGGTATTCACCCCGAATGAACAGAAAGTAGTAAAAGCGGTCTACAACCTGTTCAGCGGCTTGTTGCCGACCCTGTTTCTGATCGGAATAGTTTTAGCAGGATTTATGCTGATCTTCACCAACATGGGAGCCGAACAGCGGTTAGGAGCAAAGGACTACATAGTCGGCACCCTGATCGCGGTAATGATGCTGAAATTCGGCCCGACCTTGATGGAAATAGCCGGCAACGCCAACCAAACGCTGGTTAACTATATGGGCTCATTCATGACATCGTCAGGCATTGACTTAAGCCAGGGATTCATTGACCAATTCTACACCGGCGAATCATTCAGTCTGTCGGCGTTGATTCTGGGCTTGATCGGGATATTAATGATTGGTTTTATGAACTTCCAGTACATTATCCGGAAAGTTAGCTTGGGAATCCTGATTATGCTTCTTCCCGTTACCGCATTTGTCTCAATGTTTCCCACTCAGCGGGGGCTGCTCAACCACTGGCTAAGAGAATTCTGTGCCAATATGTTCATGCAGTTGGGGCACGCGGTGGCGATTGCGTTTTTCTTCCTGGCTTTTAACGCCATAGACAACTTCTTTATCCTGTTTGTAATGCTGATGAGTTTAAACGGGATAGCCGATCTGGTCAGGCGTCTGTTCGGTGCGCCGCAGCTGACGCACGGAGCCATGTCGCTGGCTGCTGGTCTTATCGGAGCTGAACACTTGATGGGCGTAGGAAGGATACTGGGCGACACAGTGCGCGGCGGCAAACCGGCGGCTGGAGCTGGAAACGCTGTCAGTGCGGTGGCTGGAGCTGGCGTTACAGGCACAGGTAGCGGCATAGGTGGTGGTGTAGACGCGGTCAAACCGTTCCGCGACACAACCGGTTGGGACCGCAAGATGCGCCTTATCCGAGCAGCGGCAACAACATTTGGCGTGCTGGGCGGCTCCATGCTGGGCGGCGCTTTAGGCGGTCTAGGGGGAATAGCAGCCGGCGCAAGCATCGGCGGGAAAGCGATAGGCAGCGCAAGCGGGGCGACAGAGAACATCCTCCAAAATTTCCGTGACGCCAAATTCGAGATGCAGGAGAAAGGGCTGGACAGCTACGGGCAGGCGTTAAAAGAGCATTTCGGGCTGTATGACAATGCGCAGTTAGCAAAGCCAAGCGAAGCAATACGGATAGGCCGGCAGCTGTTTGGCGGGACTGGCATACCAGGTTACCTGGGAGCGATGGCAGGTGCCGTTGTTGGCCACGGTGCGATGTTTGCGGATACAGTAAAATCTATAAAAGGTGGGCCGTCATACCGGCAAGTATACAACGAAATAAATAAAGAACTGTATGGCGAACACAGAAATGCAGCCCGCCGGTTGAACGATCTGATGAAGAACGTCAACCTTGCCAACCCGGAAGCGCCGGCGATGAGCTACAACGATTACAAAGCCCATTACCAGGCGATAAAGGCGCAGTGGGGGCCTGGCTCTACTGCCTGGCAGCAGCTGAAGGTGCAGGCGCGTGAAGCGCAGGCTCGGTTAGAAGATTTTCGCCGTGACCGGGAAAACTTCATTTCGAGTTTTGTAGACCCGGACGAGGGGCATGCGGCTTATGCGGCCAGGGAACAGCAGCTACTGGCGGAATATCGGTCAGCAGAGATAGCTGCATTGAGGGGCCCGGAAGAATGGCAAGCGTTCCAGCAGCAGTACGAAGACGTGGAAGCAGTGATCAGGAGCAACCAGATGGAAGTCATGCAGGCGCAGAGCCGGTTGAGCGAACGGGCAAGAATTGTCGCGGAAGAGATGCAGAAGCTGCGCCAGCACAGGGTACCGATAAGCGGCGGGCAGATTATGTAGCGGGCAGCGCTGGCTGCCCGGTTTCTGATTTTTTTAAGAAAGGATGGTGGCGCATTGGGCTTGATTCTGGTTGATTTTTTTGTTCTGGTGTACCTGTTGCAGCTAAACGAAAAGGTGGGGAAATTTCTGGCCCCGTACCTGTTTAAGTTCAGCATAATGCCGGGGATAGTTTTCGGGCAGTGGTACCGGTACTTCTTCGACATCGGAAAGATAGAGCAAACATGGATATTTGTGCCGTACTTTTTTATTTGGTGTTTTGTGATGTTGGGTTTTGCAGCCGCGACGATTGCGATATATCTAGGAATCATTCTAAGGCTAAAGGAAAGTTTATATTATCACGATTACCGGACCGCGGCATTTGCGGCCATATCGCTTGTTGTCATATGTTCGCTGCATGTATACTTGGCGATGCATACTAATTTCGATCCGTACTATGCAGGCAGCCTGCAGACGTTCATATAGGGGGGCGAGAGGTGGGAAATGGTAAAAAGTTTAAAAACGTTTCTGGACAAGCTGAACCCCGAATATCCAATAACCAACCGGCAGGCTAAAATCATCGCATTCATGATACTGTTGTGTTTGCCTATGCCGATCATGCTGTTGTGGCTGGCGATAATCGTTCTGCACTGGCGGTACGACCAGGAAATGAATATTAACTACTACATGATACTGTCTATAATCTGCTACATGCTGCTGGCCGCATTAAACATCGCGCCGGGGTATCCGGTGACGGTTGACGACATTGAATACTTCAACCCGATCTGGTATCCGCAGTACCTGTACGACCTGTACCAGAACTTTTCGTGGGATTACTGGCAGGAACAGGTGTTAAAACACATGAAAGGGTTAAATGACGTTCTGGGGACGATGGGGTTTGTACTGCTTGTAGTAATGATATTGTTTAAATGGGACGCAAAGAAAGAGATTAAAGAAATCGAGCGGGAGAATATGAAAAAATTAATGCGGGCAAAAGAAGAAGAATTTTGGCGGAGAGTTAGAGGAGGTCGATCGAGATAGATCAAGGATACAAAAGGATATTTGAGAGGATAGGCAGGAAAATAGCCGAGCTGGTCTGGCAGATAGTGAAGAAACAGCTGGTGCTGATGCTGAAAGTTTTGGGAGTGCCGGCTGTTTTGGTTGTTCTGGCGCTATTTTGTCTGATTGTGGTCTATGCTTACCCGAAAGCGGTAGCGGAATACTGGGGCAGCGACCCGCCGGTGTTCAACGTGTTGAGCGACGATGACCCCAGCTGGAACAAAGAGAAGAACATAAAACTGATTGCCGAATATAAAAGGTTGACAGAATCATGGAAAGAAGGCTTGACGCCAGACGAACAGGCACAGGCAGAACCGCACGCTATGTCCTGGGCGGTGCTGGCAGGCATAGACCGGCTGCTCGGGGATCCGCTGAGCCACGGCGGGACGGACTACAAACCCGACCCTCAAAAACATTATCAGGCGTTAGCTCCGCGTTTCAAGTGGAAAGAATCCGAGGTGATTGCAGTAGAAAAAGATGAAGAAGGTAAAGAAAAAGAAACACGGACCAGGGTCCGTCTGCTTGTGGAAGCGGACACGTTTGAAGGCACATACACTTACGAATACGAATGGAAGACATATAAAGAAGGCGGCAAAACCATCATCAGAGAAGTGGTAGCAAACGTAATACCGGACATTAATTACGCAAGGTTCAAAACCTATCTGGCGCAACAAGGTGTCACCAACAGCTTCGATCAGGAGATGGTTTTGGAGTTTGCTGAACTGTACGACGAAAACTTTGCGGTAGATTCGTCTGTGTTCAACGCGCGGGTAGCCGGCTTCCAGGTGGATTTGGGCAAGAGCGTGTTTACAGGAAGCAAAGGAGAAAAGATGCTGCTGCCTGTTGGCGAAAGCCCGGTAACATCGCCCTACGGAATGCGGAAAGACCCGTTTACCGGCAAACAGCGGTTCCACACCGGTGTGGATTTTGGAGTGCCAGCCGGTACGCCGGTTAGAAGCGCATATAACGGTAAAGTGATATACAGTTCATCAACCCCAATTTGGGGTAATTTGGTCATTATCGATCACGGAAACGGGCTGACGACATGGTATGCCCATTTGCAAGCAAGGAAATGTAATACAGGCGGCGAAATCGCGCAGGGAGACGTAATCGGGTTTGTCGGCAGCACGGGACGGTCAACGGGCCCGCACCTGCATTTTGAGGTAAGGCAGAACGGGAAACCTGTCAACCCGTTCAAATAGGAGTGGTATGGCATAATGGCAAAAAACAGGTATGTAATAGCCGCAGCAGTAATACTGCTGGTGTTTGTGGTATTGGGTATCGGGATGTCGCTTGATTCGCCGAGCGGATCGGGCGTGAAACAGAAGTTGAGCATATTTGATCCCAACCGGCCGGTAGAGTTTCCCGAAGTGAGCGGCGGGATAAAGGAAATAGAGCCGGTTGGGAAAGAAGAAATAACCAAAACTTCGGCTTATGCGGCATCAACAATAGTGCGGAAAGCGCAGAAGCTGGGCAACCCGCTGATTGTGCTGTTTCTTATGATGGGGTTAGCCGGCTGGGTGTACGGGTATGCCAACCAGCGCCCTTTAAACCGGGGCATGATTATGGTCGGCGTATGTCTGGTCAGCCTGCTTTTAATCAACTACCCGGCGACAACAACAAAACTTATATTTTCGCTGTTTGACAGCTTTGTGCGATTGGTAGAAAAGATTTAAAAGAAGAAAAAGGAGAGGGGAAGCATGACAAGGTTAGAATTCAGGGGAATGGTACAGGAGGGGTACATCAATTTAACGCAAACTTTAATCGTATTTAACGACGTAGCCGATGAAATGAACGTGACGCCTGAACTGTACGACGAAGAGCTGATGGAAGCGGTCCGGATGCTGCGAAAAGGACTGAAGATAGTGGACAAATACCTGAACGGGTAAGGAGCACGCCACATGAGAGTGCACATCATAGTAGACGCCGGGTATGAGGATATAAAGAACAAGTTGTACGAAACAGGCAAATACGAAGAGATAACCATAGACTACAGCTTAAACACAGCGGTAGCGTATGCGGAGACAGCCGAAAGCCCGCCGGACTGCCTGATCATATTTGATGGAGTGCCAGTGTCAGGACTGATGAACGACGGCAGCATACAATACGACAGAGCGTCAATCGACTGCATAACCAGGATACGGTTTGCATGGCCGAAAACCAAGATACTGATGCTGCTAGCGCCTGAACGCAAAGAGCGCCATCACCACTGGTACATTAAAGCGCTAGCCGGTTTCAGCATACATGACCTGTACTTTGTGGAAGAGTTTAACGTAAACGACTTAACAAGCTGGATAGAAACCAAAAAAGAATGGTATGATGTAGCCGAGTATCTGGGCATAGAAGGCCAGCCGCTGCCTGTGCCAAAGGTGCAGAGCCAGCAGGTGACTAAACCCAAACCTGTCACAGAAGAACCCAAAGAAGAAACCGAAAAACCGAGCAAGCAAGTCCTTAAAGGGATACTTAACAAACTGCCGGTAGAACTGCCTAAAGTCCAGATACCGAAACTACCAGGTATCCCAAACATACCAAAACTGAACCTGCCCAACCTCAAAAACAAAAAGCAGGAAACAGCAGACGAAAGAGTGATAGTGGTCTGGAACTCGCACGGCGGCAAAAAAGCGGAAACCGCTTTATCGCTGGCAAAAGAACTGGACGACGGCAGGACGGTTTTAATAGAGCTGGACACAACCAACCCAAAACTGGACAGGATAATGGGCGTGCCGAAACCAGGCATGGAAGAGTTGGAAGGGGATTGGAAGCCGTGGGACATCGGCGCAGGAGTACTCACCTGCCGGGTGTTGGACATGCCGTTTGAGAAAACAGACATCTCCAAGTTTGCGTACCGGTACAAGCACGGCATAGCCTACCTGCCCTGCGGGAACACCTTTGGGCAGAAAGTGCGGAAGTTTCCTACCGAAGATGAACTGAAAGCGATGCTGTCGCATTTTGAAGGGATGCGGCTGATAATCAGCATACCGTGCGACGAAAACAACCCGATAACCCCGATAATGTGGCGGCTGGCAGACGTAATATACGTACCGGACGATCCGGAAAAACAGACTGAGCTTGAAAGAATAGGGTTTAAGGCGAAAGCGTACAATTCATCCGGACAGAATTAGCATATTTTAGAAAAACGGGGGAGTGCGAGGGGGCAGTAATCCCCCTCAATTTATTGAGGGGATACACGGACCCCTCACCCTAGCATTTATACAAGCGTCAGGCGGTACATTGAGTCTCAGAAAACAGGGGAAGGAGGTGTGTGAGTGCCATTAATTGCTCTCAAGGCCCAAGTCCACGCCGACCCTCAGACCGAAGCCGTTCTCAAGGACGCCATGTTTTGCGCCACCAAAGTCTACAATGGCCTTCTGTGGCACCTGCGCAGAGAGTACGAAGAGACCGGGAAAGTGGATATTTCCCGGAAAAACCTCAACCGCATCTTGAAAGAGCTGCCCAGGGCCAAAGGATACTATTCGATGTCGGTCCAGCTCACCCGGGACGAAGTGCGAGAAGCGTACAGGTCCTTCTTTGCCCTGAAGAAGAAGGGGATTAAACAGCACGAAGCCCCTGGCTTCCGGCGGAAAGGCTGTCTCTCTCCGCTCAAGTATGTGCAGAGCGGGTTCAAAATAGATGGAGACAGGGTCACGCTGAGCCTGGGCACCGGCCGGGAAGACGGTGTAAAGCAGGTGTCTTTCCGGATATCTCAACGACCTGACGTAGAATACGACCGCGTGCGGGAGCTTTCCATCATCTACGACAAGGTTTCCGGGCGGATAGAGGCCCGTCTGATGGTGGAAGTGAAACCCTGCGAGAACAATGGGACGGGGAAAGTGGCAGTAGACCTGGGCGAAACTATCCTCATGGCCTGTGTCTTCGACGACGGAACTGTACTGCTCTACTCCGGCAGGATGATCAAGGCGATAAGGCGGTACTGGCAGAAGGTACGGGCGAACCTTCAGCAGAACTCCCGCAGATGGAAGCAGGTAGCGCACCTGGAGAAGAAGCAGGTAGAGCAGTTACTGCACGTAGCCACGTCCCACTTTATTGCGGAGTGCGTGCGGCGGGGCGTGAAAGAAATAGCCATAGGTGACCTCAACGGAATCCGTGAAGGCATTGACTATGGAGACCGGCTGAACCAGCGTTTGCACACCTGGCCGTACCGGAAACTGGTCAACATGCTCAAGTACAAAGGTGCGCTGGTCGGGATCACGGTCCGCGACGATATAGACGAGGAGAACACTTCTAAGACCTGCCACGCCTGCGGGACAGTCAGTTCGTCGAACCGCAAGCATCGTGGGTTGTACGTATGTTCCTGCGGGTGGAAGGCACAGGCGGACATAAACGGTGCCCTGAACATCTACGAAAAAGTGTATCAGGTATCTCCCGTGAAGGGGAGTAGTGGCCGGGTGACACGGCCCGCGGTCGTGTCGTTCCTCTTGGGATGGCACGGTGTCGCTGAACCAAAGCGCAGAAATAAAGCCCTGCGTGCATCCGCTTGAGGATGCCTCTCAATTTATTGAGGGGAGGACGTCACGTGCAGTTTTTGGAAAGGAGAGATACTTTGGAACTTTCATGCGGCGATACCATAGTCTTTTCTGTCATAGAGAAAAAAGAAGCCAAGAAATATACCGGTACCGTTGAGCAAGTCACATCAAAATTCATAGTTGTGCATCTTGGAAAGTATCGGGAAACAATCTCTTTCCACGATATCAAGAATAAAAACGTTGTCATCGAAAAAACCAAAAGAAAGGAGAATTAAGCGCATGAAAAAAGCCATAACCTTGCTTACCCTGCTGGCACTCATACTGACAGCCGTACCTGCATTAGCAGTCAACGAACAGGTAGACGTCTACGAGAACCAGCAACTGATCAAAAGCGTTGTATTTGCGATAGGACTGGATGAATACTTCATCAACGGGCAGCTGCCCGGGATAAAGATGGACGCGCGTGCGTTCATCGAGAACGACCGGACATACGTGCCGGTAAGATACCTGGGTCGGGCGTTGGGACTGAAGGATGAGGACATCACCTGGGACAACGACAAAAAGAAAGCCACTTTAAAGCGAGGCAGCACCGTACTGGAGATGGTGATCGGGGAGAAGAGAATCAGCACAAACGGAGAGACAAAAGAGATCGATGTAGCCCCACTGCTCAAACAGAACCCCGCCTGGCGGACGTATTTGCCGGCAAGATACGTTGCTGAAGGATTGGGGTACGAAGTGGACTGGGACGCAGAAACGCGGACCGTGATCTGCTGGCCGAAGGGGGACCCGAGACCGGATGTAGCGGCTGTAAAGGAGTATGTCAAACAGCAGACTGCCCAACCTACATTTGAGAATGAGCCGGTTAAATTTGACTATGCAGGCTGGCCAGTTTACGAAGACTGTATCAAATACGGGGAGCTGGCTTTTAAGTATATCACTATAGACAGAACCAACGGCAAAATCATCCTTGACCTGCCGACCGCCCCGAAAGGGACAGAGTGGTGGCTTGACATCAAGTGGATGACGGACCCGAATAACATTCCTCAATACCACAATTTGTTTAGAGATTTTCACCCAGACAAACCAGTAACCAAAGGCGGCCACTACGAGATTACGGGTATACCGTTTGATAAGTTAGATTTCGGCATTATCAAAGTTGGGCTGGTGAAAGAAAACGGGCCGGATATGGGGCCGGAAGGCGCCAAAGCGCTGGAATTGGTCACCGGGCAGTATCTAGATTTAGACATGTAAAGGAGTGATGTGCTTTGAGAAAACTGCTGAGCCTGCTGCTGGCGCTGACGCTGATATTGGCTATTGTTCCTATGGCGTCAGCAGAAACAATAAACTTTAACACTTCAGTTCCGGACGGCTATACTTTATTGGTAACTGGAGAACCATACTACTCCATCCAGTTCTGGCATTATTCGGGCGGCTACTGGGGCTGCGTGGAACGCGGGATAAAGCTGTACGACAAAGATGTTGCTAATGCCATTAAATACGACAATGTGATTCCCTATAACGATAACGTCAACATCACCACGCCTCTGCCCGAAAAGGTTAAAGAGTATCTGAACAACGGCGGCAAACTGGAGAACGTAAAAGTCAGATTCGTTTTACCTGGCGACGCGGCTGCTTCTAAATTTTTCAAAAATACCCCCAGTTACACACTCGATAGCAACGGTCTTACGGTATCGTTCATGCCAATATTTGCAGTGAGAGATGATGCATTCTACTGGGATGAGAACATGAAAGTCATAGTCCCAAGAATCAAAGACGGCTTCGGCGTGATGGTCTGCTCGATTTTTGACAAAACAACCGGCAAACACCTTGGGCAAACAAACGAAATCGAAACAGGAGACATTGCCGATTCCAACGGGTATTTAAAGCCAAGAAAAACAGTCGCCGTCAGCGATGATAAGGGAAACATCACTTACTATGATTCAAGCCAGATCAGGATTGGCTGGGGGACTTTTAAAAACGGCGGGGCAGTAGGTTTGGAATACCGTTATCCGATTCAGGCGGAATATTACGTGCCTGAGGATATAAAATCTCTGCCCAATCTCTCCGTAGTCTCAATCGAGACCAGCGTAGACGGCCGCCAGGCGAACCCCAACGAACGGTACAACGTGAGCGTATACTTCAAGAACGACAGTACCGTACCGCTTGACAACGTCCCCGTAGCCCTGTTCAACGACCAGTGGCGGGCAAGGCTTTGGGACGCAAGCGGCCAGGACGTTCAGTACATCTCCCACATGGAGCCTGGGCAGGTAGTGCAGTTGGATTCAACCGTATCGGCGCCGCCGTCGGGGTCAAGGACGCTGACAGCGTACATCGACATTTCGCCGATCGAGGACAGGTATGAGGAGACGACCAACGAGGACAACGTAAAGAAAAAGACCGTGCAGGTGAAAGAAGAGCAGCCGTCACAGCCTGTTCAGGGTTCAAGCGGGCCGGGGAGCCTGACGTTTCAGGCGGTGACTCAGGACAGAAGCAAAAGCCGGCCAGCCGGGACAGCGAAATGGACAGACTGGGTGACTGCGACCTTGAAAGCACCGACCCCGACACCGCCGAAAGGATGGGTAACATATTGGGAAATCACATCGGCGACGCTGAGCTATCCGAAAAAAACACCCGGATTTCGTGTTTGGCGATCCGCTGCCGCCGCAGGGGACGGTAACAGTTTCGATGAAACCGAACGGGCATACAGCGACAGTCGAATTTAAAGAGGACTGGGCAATGGACGGAGCCAACATCTACAACATGATCAAAGACGAATACATGGCTGTAAGCCCGAAATACTACACGCTGACGGCAAACTGGAATGTGTGGTACCAGTACCAGTATGTCGCGGGCTACGACGAAAACGGCAACCCGATCTATGAAACTGGCACTGGCGCAACCAGCGGGACAACGACCGGAAAACTGCTGGTAAACGGGACAGGTGTAAACAGCCTGGCGGAATAGGAAGAAGGGGAGAAAGATTTGCTGAAAGACGAGAAAGGCTTTATGGCAATACCAATACTTTCGGTATTCCTGGTTATAGCGCTATCGGTCACGGCAATACTGGCAGGGCTGGCATTTGGGGCAAAAGCTACTGCGGTTAGGGTGTATGGTTACTTTGGGGAAGCCATGAACTATGCAGCGGCATCAGCCAACATGGATGGAGACACAAGTCAGGTAGCACTTAGAACAGACCTGGCCAAGAAACACTTTGCGTATGCAATGGCAGCAATGACAGAGACTGCATGGAACGGCGCCGAGTTTGTGCCTAACCCAAACAACAAAGCAATAGCTGGACCGATAAAGCTGGTGGAATTTAAGCCGGTAGCGCCGGGTGATCCAGTGCCTGGCGGGAAAGCAGGGGCGCCTGGCTATGTTGCTGTAATCGAAGTGCCGGTGCTGGGCGGGACATATCCGCTCATCGGGCCGCAGTACATTACTGTGCCGATGAAACAGTTTGGGGCGGTTGTGTCATCAAGAATGTAAACAGTTTGGCTGAATAAGGATTTTTGGTTTGTTAGGAGAAATGGGGGAGCGCGAGGGGGCAGTAATCCCCTCAATTTATTGAGGGGA
Source organism: Syntrophothermus sp. (assembly GCF_013314835.1). Taxonomy (NCBI): domain Bacteria; kingdom Bacillati; phylum Bacillota; class Clostridia; order Eubacteriales; family Syntrophomonadaceae; genus Syntrophothermus; species Syntrophothermus sp. Next base: position 23,361 of record NZ_JABUEX010000012.1, on the reverse strand, counting down.
GGACGTCACTGGAAGATGTTACACAACACATGAAAGGAGTTTTTTATGGAAAAAAATGAGCTTATATCAAAGATAGAATCGCTTGGTATTAACGACGAGTCTCAGAGAAACAAGGTAGTATGTGCCCTCATTGGTCATAGCAAAATAGTTTCAATGTGCTTTGGCTACGTTTATTGCGGTCGATGTGATGAACAAATAGGAGATACGCTGGCTGGTGGTTTTGATGCTTCAAAATGTGTAGTGATAGGTCATAATTGTAAGACATGTAGAGAAAATTACAAAAATCTTACCTGGGAAGATACGATTTACTGCAAGCAACCTTTTCATGAAAATGTTAAAGATGTTCAGACTTAATAGACCGCAGTACATAACTGTACCAATGAAACAGTTTGGGGCATTTGTTTGTCACAGCCTTGATATTATCCGTTATTACTGGCAACATTTATATTTTTTGGGGGAATTGGTTTATGGCTTTAGAATTTGAGTCAACAGACTGGCTGGAACACGAGGAAAAACAAAAAGAGAAGATAATCGAAGACATAGCCCGGGAGCTTGCCCAAAAGCACCCGGACTTTCTTTCTTCTACAGGGATATTTGCCGATAAAAAATATTTGGAAGCAGTAATCAGGAAAGCGGTTTTGGCTAGAACCGACCTTACGCCGGAGGAAAAAGAAGAAGCGGTAACCGTTATTATGGGACAGGCAACCGGCTACGGGGTATTACAGGACTTTTTCGGACCGCGGGCATCGGAGATAACAGAAATATTTATCAACCCGACAAAAGACGGCCCGCGCGTGTTTTATTCTATGCGGGGCAAAACATATGCGGCTGCCAAACAATACTTCAAGAACAACGAAGAAGTGCTGCGGTACTGCCAGAAAATCTGCGACGATGTCGGGCGGCCTTTCACGGAGGACGCCAGTATCGTAGACGCATGGCTCAAAGACGGGTCGCGGATAGCGGTAATCGGTTTCAAGACATCGCCTCTGGGCGTAGCGGCAACGATCCGCAAATCGCCTTTAACCCGACCGCCGATGCCGCTAGAAAAGCTGGTAGAAAACCAAATGCTACCGCAGTTTGTCGCGGACATGCTGGTAAACCTCTTAGTGCACGGCCATGCCAACCTGGGCATCTTCGGACGGACCGACTCAGGCAAAACCACATTCCTGCGGGCGTTAGGGCTGCATATCGACCCGCAGGAACGGACATTTATCGCTGAGACCAGCTTTGAGATGTTCATGCCGCATCTGGAAAACTGCATAAATTTGGTGGAAGTCTCTTATGGCGACCGTACCATCGTAGACATGGCTCAGCTATGCCGGACGATGAACCGGAACAACCCTGACCGGGCCATAGTCGGCGAGATCCGGTCGAAAGAAATCATTGCCGCTTCCCAGATCGCCTCATCCACATCCGGCGGATTCTGGACAACCGGCCATGCAGGGGACATAAACAGCCTGCGGACCAGGCTGTGGGGCATGTTCATGGACGGCAACGTCCATCTGCCAAAAGAATTTTTAGACGAAGTGATCGCGTCAATGTTCCATTTTGTGATCTTCGTCGATAAAGAAACAATCACCGAAGAACGGAAGCGGACGTTCATGGAGCTGGTAGAAGTAATCCCCGGCGAAGGCTATAGAACCATAATCAAGTTTGACGCCCATGCCTTTGCGGAAAGCAGAGGCAGAGAGCGCCGGTGGATTTACACTAATCCGATCACAGAAGAACGGCTGTCAATGCTGGCGTTCAGGGGGGCAAAATTAATTCCCGAATACGAAAAAGTACACGAAAAATATTTGCAGTAGCAGGGGAGATGAAGAAGCTGTGTGGCAAATAGGGCTTTTACTAAGCCTGTTTGCGCTGTTTTATATTCTAACTGGAGGCAGCCTGCCTGAACAAGAAACACTCAGAGAATGCTGGAAAAAGTACGGGCTGCCCATGATCAGCGCAGTAGCCGTGTTTCTGCTGACAACCTTTATTACCAAAACACCGCTGGCAGGGTTGGCCTGGGGGATTCTCGGTTGGTTTTTGCCGGGCTGGATACTTAAACACATAAAACAGCACAAACAGGAGCAATACCGTTCATCAATCCGCGACTTTATCGTATCAGCGGCGGGACTTTATGCCGCCGGATTGGTGACGCCTGACGTAATCAACACTGCAAAAGGGCGGATGAAAGAACCGCTGGCGACAGAATATGACTTGATGTTGACGAAACGCAACCTGACCGGGGCAACGTTCCCGCGGATGTTTGAAGAGCTGTACCAGAAGTACAACCTGTCCGAGTTCCGGGCAATTTCAGCAATAATAGCCGCTTCAGAACGAGCTGGCGGACCGCAGGCGGCGGCGCGCGGCTTTAAGCGTCTTGGGCAAGCCTTAAGGCAAAAAGAGAGGTTGAAAACCGAACGGACCAAATCGCTGATGGAAGTCCAGATTGCGGCAGTAGTCGTGATTGTTTTGCTATTAGCAGGGCTTGTTGTGGACATAACCGTATGGAGGGATATGTTCGCAACACCGGGCGGGAGAATTGTGCTTGGGCTGGCGTCGTGGCTGATAGTCGGGCTTATATTTATGGCCCAAAAAGTCGGCGGGTCCGAAGACCTGGCATAAAGAAAGGGGGACAGGGATTGACGCTTGTTTTAGCAGCAGGATTGTTGGTCAGTTTATTTATGCTCAGCTACTACCTTTTAGTTCCGACAGAAACCAGCGTAGGCCCATTGGTGAAATCCGCAGACTATGTGCGGTACCGTTTGTCTGAATACCTGGAACGGCAGGCAAACCAAACTGCGCTAGAAGTGCTGAAAAAAACGACCAACGAAGTATTAAAAACAGGTCTGGTGGTTGGCGGCGGGTTGGCATTGCTGGCGCTGGTGATCGGGCTGAAACTGATCGGCTGGCTGGCAGTATCTTTAGCAGCAGCTCTCTTTTTTGCCGGAGTATTTATAACTGATCTGGTATTAAAAAACGAGTACCGCACCTGGCAGGAGAAACTGCTGGAAGGGATACCGGTGCTGGTCAGCTTTATGCCTTCGTTTCTGGAAACGGGAAGCATAACCCCTCGGGAAGCGTTGCAATTAACAACGCAGTTTTTGCCTGAACCGCTGAGAAGTGAAATGGACAAGGTGATGGCCAAGATAAACTTCAAAGCAGATGTGAAAGGGGCTTTTTACGAGCTGTCCCGTCGAGCCAGACATCCGCTGGTAGATGCCATATCATACCGAATCCACACTGCATGGGACACCAGAGTTAATGCCGACATCTTTGACGATTTGAATGACCAGATCGCCGACATGCACGAACTGGCCGCAACCAGAGCAACAGCGGCGAAAAGTGGGTTATTCGCGCTGGTATGCGTGCTGGGGCTGCTGGGAGCTGTGCTGGTGTTCGGTTACCCGGGGATGCAGTATTTGTTCTCGCAGCTAGGTTCGGTATTTGGCGGGATGTAGGGGAGAAGGTGCATGAAAAAATTAACATCAATCGTGCCAATAGCATTAATAGCAATACTTGCAGCAATAATCACCTTCTGGTTCAAATGGTGGGCAGTCACTCTAAGAAGCTGGACATTTTAATTTTCACAAGTACAGATGTTGTAGGGGGTGGTTTCACCAATACTTTACAATTTTCAGGAGCCATAAAAATTTGTAAAAATTACAAGGAGGTTTGAAGCAGTTTCTAAAAACTTAACTGTACTTGACTATACTTAACTATCTGAATTACCATAAAGATATGGAACTTTTATCTATTGGAGAAGCAGCAAGAAAACTGGGTGTACACCCGAACAGGCTACGGGCATGGGAAAAACAGGGGTTAATTAAGCCCGTGCGGCTACCAAGTGGCCAGCGGAGATACCCGACAGAAGAAATTAACCGCATTTTAGGAATGGGAGGGATGAAAACAGAGTCAGATGCGGTTGTTATATATGCCCGGGTATCTACAAAGAAACAAGCAGATGCCGGGAACCTGGAGCGCCAGATACAAAGGTTGCGGACATACGCACGGGAGAAGGGGTATCGTATAGTGGCAGAGTATTCGGATATAGCTTCCGGATTGAACCAGAACCGTCGAGGACTGGAGCGCGTATTAAAAAGTGCCGAGCGGGGCGAGTTTAAGAAATTGCTCATCGAATATCCCGACCGGTTGGCGCGGTTTAGTTATGCGTATTTGGAACGCCATTTAAGATATTGTGGGGTTCAGATAGAAACAACCTCAGAAAAAGAAGCAGAAGACGCCCATACGGAACTGGTCCAGGATTTGCTTGCCATAGTAACATCTTTTTCGGCGCGGCTTTATGGCGCTCGTGGTGGCAAAAAGGTTCGGCAAGGGTTTCGGGAACTGATAGCGGAAGTGGTGCGGGATGAAGAAGCGGAAAAAGGAATTGATTAATCCTAAAAGCGGCATGAGATACACCGTCTGCGGCGAGTTTTTCCCGGAAGTTTACCCGGCTTTCCGCGCCGAAAGATGGAGTCGAGGAGAAGAAACTCCCCTTGACACCGAGATGCGGCTTTTTGGTGCCTGCATGCGGTGGGCCTTTAATCGCCTGCAGGAAGGATATACGCGGGAAGAACTCAAAAAGCAGGGTCAAAAAACGTTTGGCCTGAACTCCCGTTTTGCCGACGACGCCATACTTAAAGCAAAAGAAATCATCGTTTCCCAAAAAGAACAGCTAAACCGCGAGATTAAAGAGACAGAAGCGAAACTATCCCGGGCCAAGAAGAAACTTAAACAAGCGGAAGCCAGTTATAAAAAGGCTATTGCAGCAAATGACCCGGTGAGAATCGAAAAAGCCAAACTTGCCATCCGCGGCCGCAGGGCCAGGGTAAAAAAGCTGTCCGACAAACTGGAGAAACTAAAAAGCTACCGGGACAATAACGCCATACCCAAAGTAGTTTTCGGGGGCCGCTCTTTGTGGAAACGGGTCTGTAAAGGCAGGGCCACAAAAAAAGAGTGGCAGAATGCCCGGCAAAATCGGCTTTATGCCAGAGGGGATAAAACAAAGAAGGGCAACCCGAACATTAAACTGAGCTGGCGAAACGGGGAATTTTACCTTGCTGTAACCGTCTCGCATTTGTCGGAGCAGAAAGAAGTGGACAGCGCCGGCAGGCCGCTGATGACCAGGGCGCCGAAAGCAAGCGGCAAGCTGTGGCTGCCGGAAAAACACCGGGTTAAAGTGCTGGAACTGCTCCTTTCCGGGGCTCCTTATTCCGTAGAGCTGATTAAAGGCAGCGACAGCCGGTACAGAGCCCGCATAACATTTACCGTAGAATCGCCTAAGACTCAAACACATCCCAACCAGGGCTATCTGGGAGTGGACACCAACCCGGACGGAGTGGCGCTGGCAAATGTAAACTATTTTGGCCAGCCTGAACCCTGGCCGGACGGATTTATCGTGCCGCACCCGAAGGCCCTGTACAAATATGCCGGAGAGTTTCAGATCACAATCCATAAAAACGGGTTTCTTTATCTCACGGTACCCGAACTTGCTTACGGACGCGGACATCGGCGCATCTACTTAACCGGTGTGCTTGCAAAAGTAGTAACAGATATTGCCAAAACCATAGGCAAGCCTATTGCATTAGAAAAACTTGAATTCAGCAAAGACCGATTAGATACCAATAAGAAATTCAATCGAATGGCCGCCAACTTTCCCTACCGCAAAGTAACGGAAGCCGTTATACGGAGGGCTTTCAAGGAAGGTATCGGCGTAAAGCCGGTCTGGCCGGCGCATACCTCTACTATCGGCTGGTGGAAGTACATGCAGCAGTACGGTATAACCGTTCACCACGCCGCAGCTTTGGTTATCGCTCGAAGGGCGAGCGGTTTTAAAGAATACATAACCAGAGAGTTGAAGCAGAAAATTCAATCTATTAGGGAAGAGCTTAATCAGAAGGTTAATTCCTTGCCTGGGGAAGGAAAAGGGATGACCCGAAAGGCAAAGCGGCTCTTCAAGCGGCTGGAAGAGAAGATCTCCTTTCACAACGGCCTGACCCGTTTTAAGCAGGAATCTTTTTATTCCGTCTGGCATAACTTGAAAGAGTTGGCTTTGCTTAAGTAGGTGACCTCGTTAGCCGGAGTTCGGACAAACCGGTAGGCCGTATCTAACAGATCGCGGGAGGCGCTGGGGTAAGATCCCGCCGCAGAATAGTCAACGCCGAAAGGCGCCTGTTCTGTGCAGTTCTCCTGTCCGGGTGGAACTCCCGGGGCCGAGGTCTCCCTGTCACCCCAGGAAATATCTTAAACGGAGGTGTAAAGCCTGGTCATGGGGAGGCCGCTTAACTGGATTAAAAACAGTTAAGTTTTTTGAACCAGGTTATAAAACAATGTTTGACTTGATCAAAACTTACATTCAAAGCGAAGAAGGAAGCCTGAAAGACTTGACCTGGGTCGTTGGGGCAGCGGTTGTAACTGCCCTGATTATAGTAGGGGCAATGGTATATGCGCCCGCCACAGCCTCATCGTTCTGGAATTCAGCAACCAACTGGATTAAAAGCAGTTTTGGTTTTTAAAAAAGGTGAGAAAGGATGCTGGATAAAGTAGTAGGCGTGTTCGGCGCCTTATTTTTAATTCTTTTAATGACCTTTACAAGTGCCCTATTTATTGGAATGATTGGGCAGTGGTACGCTATCCAGAACGAAGCCCAGTTTCTTGCGGTAAGCCAGGGCAAATACGGGGGTTTCACTACACAAGCCAATGCCGAGCTGCAGCGGTTTGTATCGGACCGCAAGCTGGACCGCCAGCGGTTGGACGTTCAGGTGTCGGCAGCCGGCGGCCCCGTTGCCTGGGGTCAGCCGGTGACTGCTCAAATAACGTACCAGTACCCGTTTAAGTTAGGCAAACTCATTTCGTTCAACGTGCCGATATCCGGCAAAGGGTGGTCGGTCAGCACCTATCTTGAAGGGGCGTACAGTGCAACCTATACCTCGCCCCGGTGGTAGCATGGGGACAAAAGCGAAAGACGCAGCAATATGGCTGTTTGCAATTTGCGCAGGCATATCAGCCGTAACGGAAAGTACAGCAGCATACTGGACAGCAGTCTCCATGGCCGGCTGGCTTGGATGTTATTATGTTTGGTATCTGCCGAAAGCCAGGAGAGAAAGCAGAAAAGCTGGTTTAAAAGCAGTAGTTTTGTTGCCGCTTTATCCCTGGTATGCTAGGGGGCTTTTATATCTTACAGAGCTTTGCTTAAAAACGCTCCGCCTGGACGGTTGTTGGATTGAAGCCTATGAAGTGCATATAGAAAACATAACCAAAGATAGGTACTATAAAACCTTGAAAACTGACTTAAAGCTGATGATGCAAAAGAAAAAAACACTGTATATCTGGGAAACATCAGCCCCGATCCCAGCCGAGTTCAGAAAACTTTTTGCTCAACTTAAAAACGAAGGGCGGGCCTTCTGGGTCAAAGGCCGCTGGCCGATTCCCAGGGTGCCTGGTACTTCGCTGGGGATAAAAGATAAGTACGCGCGGATTGGGGCAGTAATCTGGGAAGGAGATGCTGAATGAGCAGAAAAGTTGGGATAATCGTTTCGGTTGTTTTAGCGGTAGTTTTCACGTTAGGGATAATGTTTGCGGCCAACCAGAAATATGCAGATGTAAAAAGAACAGTTGACGCAGTCAAAGTAGTGCAGTTTATACCTCAAGGCAGTGAGATAAAACCCGAACAGGTAACAACAGTCAAAGTGCCGGAAGCTCTGGCAAAAGACCTGGTGAAAAACCCAAACGATATAGTAGGCAAAACAGCTAAAGTATCAATGGTAGAAGGGCAGTATGTTTATTTAAACTCAGCGGAAGGGAAAGCCAAAAACCCGAACATGGTGGAAGTTTGTGTACCGGTAGATTTAAGCTCGTCAGCCAACGTAACTGCTGGTGACACAGTTGACATTTATATGGTGGATAAGGGCGCAGAAGGCCGGCAAGCGGTTGAGATTTACCGTGGGGCAAGGGTACTGCACTCCTACGACCAGCAGGGCAAAGAGATAAGCCCGGTGCAGAAAGTTGAAGCGGCGGATGCGGTCAGCCCGCAGAGCATGCGCGTGCCGGCGGCAGTAAGCGTGGAAGTGCCGAAAGAAGCGGCAGCTGCTATAGTACAGGCAGGGAGCAAAAAGGCGGTTTATCTGGTTAAGGCAAACTAAAGAAAAGGGGGACAAACCGAGATGGTAGTCCGCGCCGATCCGAAAGATATAGCCAGCCGGCTGGAGTCAGCCGGTTTCGACTTCTTTACCATCGACTACCAGCATGGGATTGCCCTAGTTGTATTTGGATGGAACAACGCAACTGAACAACAAGTATGGGCGAACTTTTGCCAAACCAAAGAAAACAAAAAAACAGGGACGGATGTGACGCGGAATGTTCTGTGTAATTGCGGCTGAAAAAGAGTCATGCGAAATCATAAAAACCAATCTGGAACGAAAATTCCCGGACTGGCTGTTTGAAGTGGCAACCGATGCCAACCAGCTGATGCGGTATGCCTCAAAACGGCCCGATGTGCTGCTTATAAGCAGGCATTTGCCCGGTGAGAAACCGACAGAATTGCTAGCTCAACTGCCGGTAATGTTCCCAGCCACCCATATAGTGCTGATGGTTGGGGTGCTGAACGAAGAAGCGAAAGCGTACGTCAGGGCAGCCAAAAAAGTGGGGCTGGAGAACATCGTCACCGGCAAACTGCCTGGCGACAAACCTTACACTATATTCGCAGCATTAACCGAAGCCAGAAAGGAACTGCTGGAGATAACGGGCGAGAGTCTGGAATTCAGCGAGGATTTTATCGAAGAAACAGAAGAAGCCAAACAGGAGCCGGCATTAACTGAACCAGTATACAGGAAACCAGAACCGAGAACAGATCCAGCATCAAATGAGAGATATGACAGCAAATTCTTTAAAATGCCGGGTAGCCGGGTTATAGAAAAGCGCCCCAGAAAGAAGGGTTCAATAATCCTGGTCAGCTCCAATAAAGGTGGTGTCGGCAAAACGACAGTTGCCATATCGCTGGCATTGACGATAACCAATGCAGGGATAGACACGATACTGTGCGACCTTGACTTGGGCGCCCCTGATGTAGCTACATTCTTTGAAATTAAGAATGTGCCGGGGATAGAAAGCCTGCAGGGGAAACGCAACTTAAGCCACTACATTAACGATCTGCTGGTAGAGAAAGATGGATTACGCATTTTGCCCGGCGTAATGAACAAAACAATGCCGTACTTTGAACCGATAGACATAGCTGAAATAGTGGAAGCGTTGGCTGAAGAATGTCAGGTGGTTGTTTGCGACACACCGCCGGAGTTCTGGACGAAGGAATACTTGGAAGAGCTGTTTCCACGAGCGGACCTGGCATTGTCAGTGGTAGATCAGTCTAAGTTTTCCGAAGTAGAAACAAGAGACTATGCGCCGAAACTGGTGATGATGGGTGTAACGCCGGACCGCATCCGAATAATCTGCAACCGGTACAACCCTAAACTGCACAACATCCGCAAAGTGGAAGCGTTTTTCAATCACGGTTTCAAAAAAGGGAAAAATTTGCCGAGAGTTATTGCCACGATACCGGAAGACTGGGAAGAATTTGTCAGAAAGGCATACCGCGGTGAAATAGCTGGCGACGAAGGCAGGTTCAGTCCGTGGAAACAGCTTGCGGAGAAAGTAGCCGAAGACTTAAACCTGCCAGTGCGATTTGAAAGAGAGAAGAAAGGTTTGCTGGATTTCCTAAAACGGAGGCGATAAGGTTTGAAGAAGGATCTGGTTTCAACTGTTAAGCGCATGGCTGAATATTATGACGACCTGGAATCGATAGCCAATGCTTGTGATGTGGAAGTAGAAGTGGTAGAAAGCATACTGGCCGGCACTTATGTAGAAGCCGAACGGAAAGAAAAAGGCAAATCATCTATCGTTGTATTGCAGAAAACATCGTACAAACAGAAAGTGATAACCGTATGTCGCTCAAAAGGCGGTATTGGCTGCACGTCTATTGTTGTTAATCTGGCGGCTCAGATTTCTGAACATGTGCCGACCTTAATTATCGACCAATGTGCAAGTTACATTAGTGATTTTTTTGTAGTCAGCGATGTGCTGGACTACCTGAAAGAAGAACCATACACTTTGGAAAGCAGCGAACCTGTGCCGGAAGTCAGGGAATTGCAGAAGAACCTGTACTACATGCCGTTTCATCATAGCTTTAACCTTCGGGAAATAGTTCTTGAAGCGCGGGAAAAACTGGACGCAATTATAATCGACACACCTTACCCAGCACCCGAAGAAGCCATGAACGCAGCCAACACAATTCTCGTGGTTACATCGTTTGGGCAGTCTGAAACATACCGCCTTCACCAACTGAACCACTTGACTGCCCATAAAGACACAATACTGGTTGGCGTCAGCGCTAAACAGCCAGACACAGAGATCATAGATGAGTTGCAAACAAACATCAACGCGAAAAAGTATCAGCATATTTTGCGCGACGCTTCATACCAGGGTGGCCTGGCGTCAAAAAAGATACGCATTTACGCAGAAATAGAAAAGCTGATCGGGCAGATATACGGGCATCCGTTAGGTGGTGAAAAGCAATCGGGACTGCTAGGAAAACTGTTTGCCAAAAACTGAACGCCGGCGTAGTTGTCTCAAGTATCGGGTTGGTGCTGGTTTTAATTTTAGCCTCAGGCTGGTGTCCGGGCGAATGCCTAAGGCTTTATATCTTTGGCTGGCCGGTAGAAGCATACGGTGCGGCGTTTTATGGTGTTATGGCGGTTTTGTTCTTTAAAGAAAGCCAAAACATAGTCAAACCTTTATCGTTTGTCGGGCTGGCTGTTCATGCCAGCCTGAACCTTTGGGCTGTCGGGCAGGGAGCAATATGCCTGCCCTGCCTGGGTACTTTGTTTGTTACATTAACTTTGACTTGTATTGCTATTGCTAATGTTAGAAAGTTATATGCAGGCGTTATCTCCCTTGTTTTGCTGGTGTTCCTGTTTGGCATATCTTTCGATAGGGACAAAACAAGGGTTGGTCAACCGACAGAGGCGATGAAAATATGGGACGAGAGAGGGCAGGAAGTCAGTCTGGACTTAAGTCAAAAGCCGGCGCTCATGTTTTCGTGGTGGTGTACTCCATGCGTAGAAACCTTGAAGATAATAAGCGCAATACCGCAGGAGAAACAGCCGTACCTGATCAGTGTGTACCTTAAAGACGATTACATAAACCAGACCAGGTTGAAGCTGAAGGAAACAGGAGTTGAGCAGGCATACTATTCTTCTTTCGATCCTGGAGTTATCCCCTGCCTGGTTTGGGTTGAAGATAGAAGGATTCATATTGCACACGGGGTTGAGATGGAAAAAAAGCTAAAAGAGATGAGGTGATCGTCTTGGAAACAACCGTATACCTGGCATGTTTGGTGCCGCTGACTATTGCCGGGCTTATTGATTTATTTAAAGGGGTACTGCCCAACATTATTGTCCTGCCGGTCATGGCAGGTGGACTCATATATAACGCCTGGCACGGTAGTTTCATCAATTCGTTAGAAGGGTTTTTAGTCTGCATTGTTTTTGGGATGATAGCAGCTTGGTTTGGCTGGATGGGAGCTGGCGACGGGAAACTGATGGGCGCAGTTGGGGCATGGCTTGGGCTTAAGCCGTTGGAACTGCTGGCGATTTTCCTTATTGCCTGCATACTGGGTATTATTGCGGCGTTGGTGAAAATGATCTGGACAGGGCAGTTGTGGCAGTGGCTCAAAAAATTCTGTTCAAACTTGAAAGTATTAGTGTTAACTAGGGACTTATCCCTTCTAAAAACTGGACTGCAGACGGACAACCCGTGGCAGCAAGTTAACGCAATCCCTTTTGGCATGTTCATTGTTATCGGAGTCTGGGCTGTCACGCATCTATAAACCAAAAAGAGGTGTAATCATGGCGTTAAAGTGGCGGATGAAAGAAATAGAAACTCCCAAAATACCTCTGCCGATAATTGTTGGCATAGCAGTTGCCTTAATTGTGTTTGCTGGCTCATTTTATTTCTTGCAGAAAAAAATGGCTCAAGAATCCCAAACCATCATGGTGCCGGTGGCTAAAAACCTGATAGTGCAGGGCAAGCAGCTTGAAAGTCAGGATATCGATTACAAACCATACAAGGTAATGCCAGATAACTGTGCTGGCAGTGAGGCTGAAATAGTCGGCAAAATAGCTTCGGCTAACATTTTCAAAGGCGAGCCGTTCAGAAAAGAACGGCTGGCTGACGCCTTTACAGATAAACAATACGTCGCGCTTAATGTAGACCTAGCCCGGTCGGGTTTAGTTAAAGCGGGTGATCTTGCAGACATCTATCTTCTGAGGGATGACACCAGCTGGGCGTATCTCGGCGAACTAGTTGCCAGCAACGCTGTGGTAGCAGACGTGCGGGACGTAAACGGGCAACCAGCAGCTGACGGCAAAATACCAGCTGTAGTTCAGGTGCTGGTTAAAGCCGAAGAAGTGCCCAAAATCGTCCGTGGGTCAGGGTACCAAAACAAATCGTATGCGTTAGTCAAGAAACAAGCCGAATCTCAGCCAGCAGGAGGGGTGCCAAATGTTGTTCAAGCGCAGCCAGCCGCAGGAGAACAAACCCAGAACGTACCAGGAAATCGTTGAGTATGTACGCGACAACTATACCGGCAACCACCTGCCTGAAGAAGTGTTGGACAAACGGCGCAAGATATTAAGGGACACCCAAGCGGGACACCCGACAGCGCATTTGGAGCTGGTCGCCGAACTGGAGAAATACCTTACTGAAGAAGGCTTGGAACTGGAAGGCATGACTGCCCATGAAGTCGCGGTGAAACTTTACGAAGACAACTGGGGATTAGGGATTATTGAGAAATACTACCGCGACCCGGAGGTAGACGAAATCAGGGTTAACGGTGAGGGCCCGGGCAAGATCAAGATCGTCCGCCGCGGGGTCAGCACGACCGCGCCGGAGTATTTTCAAAACCCGCAGGAGATCAGCCAGATCGTCCAGCGGATGCTCATGCACGACATCAACGTATGTATCGACCAGTCTAATCCCAAAGCGGAGAGCATGCGGAAAGACGGCACGCGCGTCACCGCGTCCTGCCCGCCGATGACTGAAAACTGGACATTTGTTCTGAGAAAACATGATACATTTGAGATGACCGTGGAAAATTTAATCAAGCACGGGACGTTGAACCAACGGCTGTGGGAATGGCTGGCAACGTTTCAACGGTACGGCGTCAACACCCTGATTTGCGGCGGCACCGGGACAGGGAAAACTCACCTTCTGCGGCGGTTAGTCGATGAAAGGCCAAAAACCTGGCGGATCGTAAGCATAGAGACCGACCGGGAATTAAACTTGTCCAAGCACTACCCGGATCGGGACATTATAGAGTTTGAGGAACACAAACAGTCCGGTGCGAGCATGGAACAGATATTTATATTCGCCCTCCGGTACTCACCGGACGCCTTGATTATCGGTGAGTTCCGCGGACGCGGCGAAGCGACTGAAGCGATCAACGCCTGTACCCGCGGCTGTGACGGCTCGATTGCGACTGCTCACTTTTCGTCGGTGGAGCTGGCGGTGGACGGCACTGCCAGAATGATTTTGCAGGAAGGGCAGAACATCCCTTTAAAAATGGCTAAAGTCATGGTGGCGACTGCGTTTAATATAGTCGTGCAGATGGCGGCATCAAGGGACAAAGGGATCAAGAAAATCGTCCGGGTGGCGGAACTGATCCCTGCTGGGGAAGAAGTGCAGATCCGCGATTTGGTCATATGGATCCCGTCACCGCACGACTATTACGAAGGACACTGGGAGTTTGTCAATCCACCGACAGAGAACTTGCTCAACCGCATGAGACGGAACGGGCTGACCGAGGAAGAAGCCCGGAAACGGGGGTGGCTGAAATAATTGTTCTTTTATCCCTCAGCACTGCCGCTATAATTTTTGGGGTGGTATATATAGCCGCAAGCATTTGGCAGAAACACAAAAAACAAGCCAGAGAAAAGACATTAAAAAAACGCTTAGCTATGCTCAAAGCCGGCGCTGTCCTTCCGAACTGGGCAGAAGACTGGGCAAACAAAGTCGAAGAACGGCTGAAGCGCGGCAATATTGGATTCAGGTTAGTGCATTATATCTCTTTGATGTCAGTCTTGATGGTACTGGCATTTTTAGTCGGATTGGTTATATTAAAAAATTTAGTGGCGTTCGGGATACTGGTAGCGACAGCAGTAATCGTTCCTGAACACATTGTCAGGCACCAGATTGCCAAACGAAAAAACATGCTGTTAACCCAGCTTGGATCCGCGATCCGGATGCTGGCGGCCGAACACGCCGGTACTCCACAGATTACCCGGGCAATAATCGAAGTCACACCGAAGCTCGAATACCCGCTTCGTGGAGTGTTTGAAAAAGCCAGAAACGGTATCCTGGCAAACCGCCCGCTGGACGACGTTTTAGCCCAAATGTTGTCCGAATTGGATTTTGAGTACGGGCGGGTGTTTGTCCAGACAGTAAGATTAGTGGCGGACGACCACAAGATGCGGGATCTTCTATGGTGGCTGGCAGAGCAGATTAACGCCCAGCTTAGCGATATTCTGGACGAACAGAGTTCGCTGGCAGGCGAAAGGGTTATGACCATCGCTTCGATTGTTATACTGTTCCCGATCCTTTTCATCATGCTGGCTTTAGTGCCGGAGACGTACCCATTTTTGGTGGAAAACACGGTTGGCAGGGCAGTAGCCTGCCTGTGTCTGGCAGCTCCCCTGGCTAACGTGCTTCTGGACAGGATGTTAAGCCCTTTGTAACAAATGCAACAAACAACAAATTCACTGAAAGGAGGTGGGTTTTCTCAGATGCTCGCCATCATGTCTTTGAGCCTGGGGCTGTTGGCCTTTTTAATTGTTTACCTGATTGCCAGCCGTGTTAAATTCCGTTTTGGTTTCCAAAAACCGGACATATCGTCCTGGACAATGAAACTGGCTAAAAACCAAAAACGAAAGAACGATGCAAGCAAACCCCAACTGCTTGGCATATCCGGAGGCGTGCTGGCAGTTTTTGCAATATCGCAGGGCAAAGCCACGCCGGGATTGCTCATTTTAGGGATGCTTATAGGGTTTGGCGTAGCAGAACTTTATCTTTATATACAAAAATATGCTGTCAGGGCAATCCGTTTGCGGGAAACTGCTTTGCTGTATTTGCTGGTCGAACTGGGCTTGAAAGCAAACCACAACCTGCCGCAGAGCCTGCGGGTAGCGGCCAGCATGACGCCTGTGTTAAGGGAACATATAGAAAGATGCCTGGAGAAATGGTCAAACCCTTATGAAGCGTTGGAGTATCTAGGGGCAAAAATCAACCTGCCCGAAGCGGACGCTTTAATCTCCATACTCATGCAGGTGGTGGAAACCGGTCCCGGGCGGATGCAGGGCGCGATGGCCGAAGGCTCTCGCCACCTGCAGAATTTGCGGCGGGCATTGGTTAGATCGCAAGCTGCTGGCCGTCCGTTGGTGTTTAGTGTGTTTAGAATGCTTCCATTAGTTGGCGCCTGCGGTTTGATTATCGGGCCGCTGGTAGTCAGGTTGGTGACATGGTTCAATCAAGTGCTGTTTTACTTTTAGTTAAAAATCAAAGGAGGTTAATTTTCAATGCTGAAAAAATTTGGGCAGTTTATCGTGCAGTATGTTAAAGACGAAAAAGGCATGACTGTAGTGGAAGGGTTGATCTACGCCGGGGCAGTAGCGGCTATATGCTACGTAGCCATTAACAACCTTGGCACGCCGCTTAAGTCAGGTGCTTCTGGATTAGGCAACAGCATTACTGCTAAGATGGCTCCAAGCTGGACTTAAAAACCCTGCCGCGGAGGGAAGGGATTTTCCTTCCCTCCAAACCAATAAACTTGGAGGTGTTTGAGGTGTGGAACCAGTTACTTTGTTTTTTCAAAGAAGAAAAAGGCTGGAGCACAATCGAGTATCTGATCGGGACAGCAGTGCTGGCCGCTACCGCTTACGTCTGCCGCAACTACCTTTCTTCAGCTTTAAAAGTAGGACACGATGCAATGGTCAACAACATCACCAAAATTACTGGAAACTAAGTCATGGGTACGGTTTGGTTGAATTTTTGATACTGTTTACGATTATTGCTTTTGCCAGTTTTGAAGCGACCGATGCCGCCCTGATCATGGGCCAGCACCAGGCGGCCAAACACCTGCTCAAACAGATGGCTGACCGGGTGAGGTACGAAGGGCGGCTTTCTACAGCTGACGAAGCAATGTTTGTAAATAAGTTCAGTCAGATTGGATTACCGGTAGAAAGCATAACAACAGTGAAGGAGCCGCAGGCAAGGGTGTTGCGCGACCCGTCGAACCCGACAGCCAGTATGATAACGATCAGCGTGGTATGCAAACCAACCCAGAAACCGTTTGTAATCGGAAGTCTGATAGGGGGGCAGCAGGTTGATAATACATGGAGGATCAAAGTGGAAACGACGGTATATTCAGAGCGCGTCAATCCTTAGAGACGAAAGCGGCATGGTGATAGTCTGGGTTTTAATGTTTATGATCCCCGTACTGATTATGAGCTGGATATTTTTGAGCGACATCACCCAGGCTGTTACCGATGCCGACTACAACCTTAAAGATGTGCTGGATTTCGCGGTGCGGGCCGCTAACTATCAGGTTGACGATGCGTCGCAGGCGGCGAAAAACTCGAAAGTGCACGCGGATAGAGCACATGCAGCTTTTAAAAATATACTGGCGCAGGTGTTAAAACTTGACCCGGTGACGCTTGCACCGACCCAGTATTCGCCGCTGAAAGAAGCCCCCCGGTACATCCTTATTGTCTACAACGGCGACAACAGCTATTCCGCCCGGGGCTGCCCGGCGGGAGTGAAATATTACTTCAACGGGACAACCCTCAGCCAGACCAGTCTAAACGCCTTGAACTTTCCTTGCACCTTTGCGATAACGGAAAGCGATGTTACCCAGGGAGGAAGCGGGGTTGCAACAGTTACAATGAACGCTCCCGGCTGTGTAGTCTGGATCAAAGCCAAGTCAAGGAAGGTGATTGGCAACGACCCGATTGAATCAACACGTTGGATGGCTTCAGAAATATATTACCGTTAAATTGACCTGTAAGCCTTCCAAAAAAGAGGATAGGTATAAAACTATTACTCATATTAGAAAAACATTCCTGGCGGCAATTCTAGCATTTTTGGGGGCGATTTTTTGGACAAGCCCTGTTCAAGCGGGCGGTTCCTGGAGCTACGGCGTAACCACCACAGACACGCCAACTATGATAGATACCTCCAAAACCTCAGCGGTAATAGACACAACGAACAATGAGATAATCCTGCCGCGCAGTGCGCCGAAAACCGCGTCTTTCACCGATGAATCAATGGACTACGTGGTGCTGTCGCCGACGAAAATCATCCATTATTCGTTCAACGGCTCGACAGTGCAGGAGAACACCATCTTAAGCGTCAGCGTAACCAACCCGGTTGCGGGAATTGCGTCAGCGCCATATCCAGACGTGATTGTAGCCAACGGGACCACAGTAACCCACTACTCGTTTACCGGCTCAAGCATGGTCAGCAACCCTGTCTTAACGGTGTCGGGAATGATCGGGATAGTTTCAATCGGCAGCCGGGACATGGATATAGGCGTTCTGGATCAAGGTCAGGTGAAGTATTACGCTTCTACGGGCAGTTCAATGGCCCAGGTTTCAGCACTGTCAATCACATCGGGGCTGACCAACCCAATTGATTTTGCGCTCAGCCAGGACAGCTATGACGCCGTTGTCCTGGAGCCCGACCGGGCTAGGTACTTTGCGTTCACCGGGTCCGGTCTGACAGAAGTGCCAGCTTTGGCGATCACCGGACTGTCTGGCGCAAAAGCGGTGGCCACAGCAGACGGGGAGATCGCAATTATTGCGGGAAACCAGGTAAAACACTATTCATTTGCCGGTTCGTCGTTCAGCTACAACGCGGCATTGTCGGTGACCAGCGGCTTAAATTCGCCGACCTGTGTGGCTCTGAAAAAGGGTAGTTACGACCGGCTGATCGTGGACGGCGACCAGGTAAAATACTACCAGTGGGACGGCACACAGCTGGTTTATAACCCGAGCCTTTCGGCAACCGTGGCCGGCTTGAGCAGTATCGGCTCATACGCGCCGTCGGCTGTTGTTCAGTCGCTGGCCAAAAGCACCGGCAACCCCTGCGACAACGTGCGGGTGCGCGCGTACCACGTTCTGCCGAACAACACCAGTGTGACCTGGAGCGTGTCTGCTGACGGTGGGACTACTTGGACCAAAAAGTGGCGGGTCAGAGGGTTAGCCGGCTCAACGGTATGCGAGATCACCAACGACAACGGGGCAACCTGGACGCCGCTCGGCGACATGACGAAAGCCAGTCCCTCGTCAGACACACCTGAACTCTGGTTGCAGCTTGCGGCCGGCACCAGCGTGGTCTGGAAAGCAGAACTGGCAACTGCCGACACTTCCGTAACCCCGAAGATCATAGCTCAGGGCGGCGTAGCGGTCGTCTGGGAAGCCAGTTCCAAACCGACCGGCAGTTTCAGCGGACTGCCGGGGAGCTGCTTTGTCACAACAACGCCGACGATAAACTGGACATTCTCCGATGCGGACGGCGACACCCAGAGCGCTTACCAGATCCAGGTCCGCAAGCTGGACGGGACAACCGTAGTATTCGACAGCGGGAAAATTGCCGGCAGCACCCTATCATACACGATCCCGACTTCCAACCAGCCCGACCTGTCCGGGCCGCTCTGGAGCGCCGGGACATACGAGTTCAAGATATACGGGCGTGTCTGGGATTCCAAAGGAGTGGCTTCCGACTGGTTCGGCGGCAACTATTTTTGTGTGGTAGGGTTTGAGCGCCCGCGTATAGCTGAAATCGTCAGCCCGCCAGCTGGACAGACAGCACCCGATCCCAACACCGCCTCGACGCATATAGTGATCACACCGGGGATGAGTGTGCTGCCGAAAGTCAAAGCCGGGGCTAAAGTTAGGCTGCTGATCGACAGCATAGGCCCGCTGATGTCGGCAAACGCAACTTTCCCGTACCTATCTACTCAGGCGACGACAGATAACTTTTCGGCAGGATACCCGCTGGGAAACGCGGTTAACCGCTGGTCGGTCGAATTCTGGACAGACGACAATGTAGCCAACTGTCCGACTGGTACGATAGTGAAGATGAACTGGTCGGGAGTTTCGCCGAAAGGCAATCCGACCTTGAACGCGCCGCCTTATGCCAGCGGCGTTGTGCAGATTGAAGGGTCGGTACTGGACGACTGGATAGTGATATTGAAGGAGAAAAACTAAGAAGGTGGTAGAACGAACAAAAAAGTCTTAGTTTTTCTTATAACAGCGTTCCTGGTTTTGCTGGCGCCGTGGCTGATCCAGGTTGTCTTAACTCCAAACAATTATGTCGCAACCGGGTATATTTATGCCGGGGCATCCTGGAAGACCATTCCACCTTTCTGGCCAAGATGGAATGGGGCAGGCTGGGGCACTGGACGTACATTGATCGCTACACTCCGGAAAAAACCGAACCGGTGCCGATATACCTGTTCTACCTTCTTTTAGGTCATATCGCGTCCTGGGCCGGGATGCCGACCGTTTGGGTTTTCCATCTGGCAAGAAGCGTTCTGGGCGCGGTTGCTTTAATCTTGTGGTGGCAGTTCTGTTGCGAATTCACTGAACACCCCAAAACAGCTTTCGTGCTGGGAGCCTGGATGTGGTTTGGGGTATTCGGCAACATGGCGACAGTTTTCGGCCAGACTAGGATGAGCTACACCGGGCTTCTGGCCGTGCCGCACTATATTGTTGACATGATCGCTGTCATCATGCTTTTTTGCGGGTACCTTAAAGAAAGGGCATTATACAGCAATGCCGGAGGAATAGGGTTAGGCGTTGTCCATCCTTTCCTGCTGGCTCTGTTTTTGCCGGTGGTTTTAATCCATGCCGGAATAACCGGGAAGATTAAAGCAGGCATACATAGCTGTTTATGGGCGGGATTGAGCGCAGTCCCGTTTGTCCTGCCGTTGTTTATAGCCTATCAGAAGGTTGAATGGCTGAAAGTCTGGCGTGAGCAGACCGCTTGCCCGTTCAGCTTGGCAGGATTTGAACTTGTGTATATGGTTATCCTCACGATTGCGTTACTGCTGGTGGGGATAACCGCGTTAAAATCAAGCGGCAGACTAAAAAAACTGGCAGGCGTATGGATTGTCCTGGCAGTAGCATTGGCTTTACTGACGCCAATCCCGAACAAACGGGAGTTTACCTCCTTGTTGAGCTTGCCGGTTGGCATACTGACCGCGCCTGTTGTTGCCAGTCTTGCAAATCGGGCAAGCAAACCGTATTTGATGCAGGCTGCGTTAGTCGTTTTGCTGTGCTTGCCTAATATCGGCAGCACGCTGTCGGTGTTTGTGCCTGATCCCCAGTGGGCGTATATCCCCAAAGGGCTGGTCGAAGGCTTCAAATGGCTGGAAGCTAACAGCTTGCCGGACGATGTAGCGGTTTGCAGTTGGGAGACAGGCAATTATTTACCGATGTACGCAACTTGTCCCAGGCCCTGGATCGGCCATTCGCGGGAAACCTTGTTTTTTACTGAAAAAGAAAAACAGGCGAAGCTCTTTTTTGAGAGTAAACAAACCCTGCCTGTTCAGTGGGCGGTTATCAACAAAAAAACTGGCCTTTACCCGCATCTAAAAGAAGCACCAGCATTTGAGAACGAGGTGGTAGTAATTTGGCGAACAAACAACGGTTGATATTTTTTATAACGGCTTTTGCAGTTCTGCTTTTACCCTGGCTTATTCAGGTAGCCTTAACGCCCGAAGGGTACGTCCCAACCGGGCATTTGCTCGGGTACGAAGATTATTTGACGTTCATAGCCAAAATGAAGTGGGGCGAACAGGGGCATTGGACTTACATCAACCGGTTTACGACAGAGCCGACAGAACCAGCCCCGATTTATTTCTTTTACCTGCTGTTGGGGCATATCGCCAGATTAACCGGGCTGTCTTTATTGTGGGTGTTCCATCTGGCGCGGAGCGTGCTTGGGGCGTTGTGCCTGCTGTTCTGGTGGGAGTTCTGCCGAAAGCATGTCAGGCATCCGGTTGTAGCGTTTTTAATCGGAATATTTGCTTCGTTCGGGTATGTGAAGCCAGGTAGCAGCTTGTTCTTTCATCAGATGTACGTGCAGGGTCATGCCGCTTATACTTGCTTGTTAGGGTTTACTCATTACACGATCGACTTTATGGCAATACTTGCCCTGTTTGAAGCGTACCTTTCCATGAGGCACTGGCTGGCGGTATTGGCTGGTATTGGATTGAGCATGGTTCACCCGTTCCTTTTAATTTTGTTTCCAGTAATCATACTGGTTCATGCTTTAATGTTCAGGCGTGAATATCTGAAAGATGCAATTACCGTTGCTTTGCTAGCAGGAGTAGGGGCTTTACCGTTTGCCCTGCCTATGTATCTGGCTTACCAGAAAATTGAATGGCTGAAAATCTGGCGGGAACAGACATACTACCCAATGCCCTGGCATTTGATCCTGTTCAGGTTGGTGCTTTCATTTGGGCTGGCGGGGATAATCGCGTGGGCGCGAATTCCCTGGGTGATGAGGCGGGACAAAGCCCTGGATGAAGTTTTAAGGTGCCGCATGGTTGAAAAAGTAAGCGGGATATGGATGGTTCTGGCGGCGCTGCTGGTGATTTTCGCGCCGTTACCGAACAGAAGAGAGTTCGGATTCTTTTTATCTCTCCCGATCGGAGTTCTGGCAGCGCCCTGGCTGGTTGAGTTTTCCGAGCGGATTACGACTACCAAACGAAACTACATGCTGCCTGTTCTGGTTTTGCTTTGTACATTCTACGGTATGGCTGTAGTGCCATTACTTTGCGTTCCGGATACAACTTCTTATCACTCCGACCAAATGGTAGAAGGGTTGAAATGGCTGGAGGCCAACAGCAACCCGGAAGACGGCGTGATTTGCACCTGGATGTCCGGCATATTTATTCCAGTATATATAGAACACCCCAGGCCTTGGGTTGCCCATGTAGCTGAAACGATAAACTACGACGAGAAAGTTGAGAAGGTCAGGCAGTATTTTCTGAGAGACGGGAAGGCGGACATTCCGTTAAAATGGGCGGTGCTGGTCAAACAGGTTGATAAAGACGTGCCTCGGCTCAGTTGGGAGCCGGTTTATGAAAACGACGAGATAGTAATCTGGGAAAACAAAAACTAAGAAGGGACCTGTTTTTGAGAACGAAAAGATCGTGATCTGGGAGGTCAAAAAATGAACAACCAAAGAGGAACTAGCACCGTCGAGATTTTATTGGATTGGTTTCTTATGTCTGTAATAATTTTTGTATTTGCTTATGTTATACAGAAACAAATGCAAGGTAATGTGGTTAATGAGCGGGATATTATAAGTTTAGTCTTAACAGTGTTAGGAATTGTAGCCTTATTTTTCGTTCTGTATTTTCCTGTGAACATAAACACAGACACAATAGAGAGAAGTGAAAAAGAGCCCGTTCTTTTAAAGTTTGCTAAGTTGCCGTTATTCAAAACAGACCTTAATATCCGATGCTTTGACTGGCGGTATGAGGGGACTAGAGAACAAAAGGAATTTGCCAAGTTCCTCATTGATGAGATTTGTCAGTTTAATGAGGACATTCCGCTTGCAGAGATTGTTCCTGAGACAGAGCTTAAAAGAGTCTACTTAAGAGGACCATACTCCCGGGGGATCTTCTTTAAACTTTTGCATGAGAAACTGAACCTGGAAATGAGTGATTTATCTCCAAGCAATGGCGTTGAAGTTAAGACAGTAGGCGAGTTGGTTGATTACTGGTTCAAATACAAAACCTATTATTCTAGTCTTAACCAGAAAGGTTGGTGAGCACTTATTCCCTACATATACCTAGCCGCGTCGATCATTTTAGGTGCAGCAGGACACCTCATTACAAAAGCAGGCGTAACCCAGGCGGGGGCAAACATCTCCGCCCTGTTTCATCCCTTCATTATCGGAGGGGTTTTTTGCTATTTTTTGAGTTTTTTATTATTCCTGCCCTGGCTGGCAGCACGCCCGGTTGGAGCAGCAGTACCGGCGGCAGGGTTGACCTACGCCCTGGTGGCAGTCGCCGGCTGGCTGTTTCGCGGCGAAACGCTGACCGCAATGCAGATAACCGGAATAGTTGCAGTGGGTATAGGTGTGTGGATGTTAGCAAAGTAGAAAGGAGAACCAGGAAAGATTTGGTGATTTTTAGCGAAAAAGCCAAGAACAAGCAAAGGAACAATAATGAAATTTTTCAAAAATACCATGAATTTTGGCATATCATACACTCCACAATGATTGTTACAGCCTTGATACTATCTATTATCGCAA